>NZ_JAIUKC010000083.1:0-26968 GCF_020177435.1 Saccharopolyspora sp. 7B
CCCGCACCGACATCACCGAACCCGACGAGGGCCCGGACCCGCGGGCCGAGGTGCGGGAGCGGGCGCAGCGGGCGCAGGACGCGCTGGGCAAGATGACCGAGCGGGCCTTCGAGGAGCTGTTCGTCGAGGCCCGCGGGATCGTGCAGCCGCTGCACCAGGTCCCGGTCGTGCTGGACTCCCCGAAGCCCGCCGAGGCGCGGATGCGCGCGCTGATGGACGACGTCACCACCCTCGTCGCCCGCGAGCTGCAGGAGAAGGGCCCGGACGCGGCGACCGCGCTGGCTCGGGAGCTCGCGGACGAGCTCGGCACCCACCGCACCGAGGGCCTGATCGGCGGCGGCCGGTTCGGCGCGGGCCCGCTGGAGGCGCTGCCCTCCGCGATCCCCGAGCACGCCGAGGCCGGACCCTCCGGCACCACTCGCGACCGCTCCGCCGACTCCCGGCCGAGCACGCACCTCGACGCCGAGCCGGAGCGGGGCGCGGAGAGCTCCGCCGAACGCGACGACGAGGTCTCCGGCGGCACCGAGCAGCGCGGGACCGAGCAGGACGGGACCGAGCAGGACGGGGCCGCCGGGTCCGCCCGCACCGAGCAGGACGCCGCGGACCGCTCCGCTGAGCTGGACGGCGAGTCCGCGGGCCGCGCGGCCGCCGCCGACGCGGCCGACCGCGGCACCGACGCCGAGCAGGTCCGCGACGAGTCCGACCGGTCCCGCGACGAGTCCGACCAGAACCGCGAGGAGGCCGCCCGCGAGGACGCCGCCGCGGCCGCCCCCGAGCGCCGCAAGCGGCTGCGGCTGCCGAGCTACCTGTCCCGCGGCCGCGGCCTCGGCGCGGGCGTGCAACTCAGCCGCACCGAAGGCGCCGACCAGGTCGTCAGGGCGGTGACCAAGTCCGTCGGCGGCACGCCGAAGAAGAGCGAGATCGACGCGCTCGGCCACGCCGTGCGCAACGAGTTCGGTTCCTTCCTCGGTGACGGCCGGGTCGTGTCCGTCGGCAAGGAGCGGTTCCGCATCACCGCCGATCTGGACTGGTCGGGCCGGACCCCCGCCGAGGCTGCGGCGAGCTCGAACGCGGCGAGCACCGGCGGGTCCACCGGCTCGAAGGCGGCCACCAGCACCGGCCGAACCCCGATGTCGCGCTGGTTCTTCTTCGTGCCGACGGTCCCTGGCATGTTCGTCATCGGTGCGGTGAACGTGCCGACCGACGTCGGTTTCTCCCGGTCGAACTCGCGGGAGAACTCGCAGAGCACCCGGATGACGGTGGCGCTGCCGGAGACGGTCGCCGACGGCGCGTCCGGCTACCGCGGCATGACGGCGCAGCGCGTCCCCGCCACGTTCACGATCAACCGCCTCGATTCGGCGGGTGACCCGACCTTGCCCACCACGTTCGTCGGCAGGACGCCGGGCGCGGACCCGGTGGCCGTGGAGCTCAGCGTCCCGGTCGGCCTCGGCGGCGAGGGCCGCGAGGTGGCGGTGCCGGAAGCGCTGCCGCCGTCGGTGGTGGAGAACGCCGACGTCCGCGGTCAGGCCCGCGGCCGCTACCGGGGCAAGCGGTTGGCGCGGCGCTTCGGTCGCGACGACGGGATCTTCGAGCAGGTCGCCGCGCACCTCGGGAAGCTGAGCGAGGACGGGCAGAACACGCTGCGCTCCTTCCTCGGCTCCGCGAACGTGAAGCAGCGGCTGCCGGAGATGGCCGTGACCCCGGAGCAGGCGGCGAAGGGCCGCGGCTGGATCCAGTCCGACGCGCTGCTGCCCGGCGGCAACCCGCTGAAGCGGCTGCTGCCTGGCCACACCCGCGCGGTGCAGATGCGATTGGTCGCCCGCAAGGTCGCCTACGAGCAGACCATCGAGGGCGCGCACTACGCGGAGGTCCGCACCGAGGGCTCCAGCACCAGCAGCGCCAACGCCACCGCCCGGGACGGCAGCGGTTCGCTCACCGCGGGCCCCGGCTACGACGTCGGCGTGGTCTCGGCCGCGGCCGGCGTCAACGTGGCGCTCGGCGGCGGGCACGGCCGCACCCAGGAGTACGGCCGCAGCACCGGATCCGAGCAGGGCAGCTCGCACACCGGCGACGTGGTGCGCTACCGCACCGTCTACGACCTGCAGGTCCGCAAGCCCGGCGACTCGCCGATCACGTTCGCCGAGGCCGTCGAGGCCCACCAGCTGGCCCGCCCGGAGGACGCGGGCGCGGCGGGCATCACCGCGGACGGCACCACGACCGCACCGGTCGGCAGGCAGGAGGTCGCCGACGCGGCGGCGTCCGCCGCGCTGGACCACAACGCCGCGAGCGAACTGCTCAGCAGGATCATGCGGGACTCGGCGGCGGAGCTGCCCGGCCACCACCGGTGGAAGTGGCGGGACACGTCCTTCGTCACCGAGTTCGACGACCCGAAGCTCTCGCACGGCATCGACGGCAAGGGCGAGCGCAAGCTGGCCCGCGGCGAGCAGATCCACGAGGCCGTCTCGCCGGAGCAGCTGGTGCGCCGGGCGCCGGACATGGTCGCCGACCGCCCGCTGCACCTGGACCTGCAGCCGGAACCGGGCCGCGGCAACGACTACCGCGCCTCGTTCCAGGTGAAGGCGGAGCTGCAGGGCGAACTCCGCCCGCTCGGGCCCGCCGAGGGCACGCCCACCTCGGTGGCGCTCACCGAGTCCGAGTCCGGTTCGCACGCCAAGTCGCGCAGCTGGTCGCTCGGCGGCGGCGTCGTCGCCCGGCTGTACACGGCGCTGCACGGCACGGGGATGATCACGACCCAGCACAAGGGCGGCTACTCCCGCACCACGGGCACCGAGCTGGGGCAGCGCGCCGACAGCTCTACCGGCGGCGTCCGCGGCGGCACCCTCGACGGGTCGGGCAACGTGCGTCCGGAGCCGATGCAGCGCTACGCGGCGACGGTGAAGCTGACAACCACCGGCCAGCACTGGTCGCGGGCGAACGAGCTGGTGCGCGGCGTGACCGTCGGCTCCCGCGGCCTGGACACCCCCGAGCTGCACGACCTGCGGATCGTCGACGAGTCGGCGGCGGCCGAGGGCCGCGAGCCCGGCACCGTGACGGTGGACGTGGTGGTGGAGCTGCCCGCCTCGCACGGTCCGCTGCGGCTGGAGGTCGCCCCGGAGAACCGGACCGAGCTGGCCGACGTCTCGATCAACCGCAGCGCGGAGCTGCGCCGCGGCGCCTCCCGCAAGCTGGACGGGCTGCAGGTCGTGGCGTTCCACGGCCTGGAGCACGTGCGCGACTCGGTGCGGTCGATGCTGGCGAAGGCGTCCAACGACCCGATCTGGCACTTCGCCGACGGCGACAACTCGGGCCTGATCGACCAGGCGATCTCGGTGGAGGCGCTGCGCGGCGACCCGCGCGCGTTCAGCCGCCGCACCAAGCTGACCGGATTCCGCTGGCACCGCAGGCGCTCCGACGTCGAGGCCGCCGCGGCCGTGTCCTACATGCTGCGCGACCCCGAGGTCGTGGAAACCCAGTGGCAGCAGCCGAAGCAGTCCACGACGGGGGCGACCACCTCCGGCCAGGACGTCACCGGCACCTGGTCCGGTGGCAACGCCGTCGAGCCCGCGATGATCACGTTCAGCGAGACCTCGAACCACACGCCGGGCACGTCCGCGCACGGCGTCGGCCTGTTCATGCACGAGCTGAGCCTGTGGATGGGCAGCTTCAGCAAGAAGACCGGCCACCGCACCGAGGTCTCCGCGGAGCGCGCGCTGGCGCAGGAACCGCGCCGGATGCACCTGATCAACGCGAAGATCGAGACGACGGTCGCCGCCGAGGCCATCCGGCGCGGCAACCTGGACCGCTGGCGCCTCCGGAAGCCGAAGCCGGTGGGCACGGCCGCCGAGCGCTTCGAGCTGCCCGGCGCGGTGCGGGTGCTGGTCACCGACGAGCAGCTGCACGAGATCCGGATTAAGCAGGCCGAGGAGGACGCGCGCCGCGCCGCCGAACAGGCCGAGCAGGACCCGCCGGAGCTCCCGCCGCCGGACCGCTCCGCCGACCCGGGCCGCACCAGCGCCGTGCCGGACGGCGCGCGGGTCGGTGCGCCCCGCTGGGCGGGCGGCGTCACCGAGGCGATCGACCTCGTCGACCGCATCGATCCGTTGTACGAGCAGCTGGTGCGCACCATCGGCCAGGAGAACGCGGACCGGTTGCTGCCCGCCTCCTCGGTGGAGACGCCGCACGACAACCACCGCGAAGTGGAGCGGGCGCTCTCGCAGCTGCAGGCCTCGCTGGAGGACCTGGCCAACGGCGGTGTGACCTCGCTGATCCGGCGGGAGTTCCGGGTCAGCGGCGAGACCTACGAGCTGCGGGTGGACGCCTCGCTGCTCGGCGAGCCGGAGCTGACCGGCATCAAGCACGGCGAGCTGTCCAAGGCCACCTCGTCCTCGTTCACCACCAGCGTCGCCCGCAAGTTCAGCCGGGTCCTCGTCGAAGCGATGACGATGATGGCGCCCGCGGGCATGTTCCAGAACGAGTCGGCGCTGCACTCGGCCGAGGCGGACCCGAACGCGAAGCACGGCGCGCCGTACGGCAACTTCGGCTTCGGCGGCATCCACGTCCTGGAGTGGCTCAAGCAGACCCGGGACTCCAAGCAGGACGAGGTCACTCAGCACCAGCACAGCGAGTCGGTGCGCGGCGCGCTGGCCGAGCACCGGGCGGAGGTGCTGTTCGACGTGCGCATCGAGCGGCACGGCGAGCGCGTCGCCGCCGCGCCGGACACCCGCACCATCACCACGCACAGCGCCGTCGAGGACGCCCGGGTCGCCCCCGCGGGCGGTCCCCGCAAGCCGGAGGTCACCGCGCGCACCGCCGCCGACGCCACCCCGGAGGCGCTGTCCGAGTGGCGCGACGCCGGGAACCCGGAGGCGCTGCCCACCGACCCCGCGCAGTACCGCGTGATCGACTTCGACGGCGACACCGCGGGCCTGGTCGACGCCGCCGAGCAGGCGCTGGCGGGCGCCCGCGCCGACGTGGACCCGCACGTCCGGACGCTGCTGCGCGCCGAGCTCACCCCGAGCAGGCTCGCCGCTCTGCTGGACGCCCACCGGGATTCCGCGGAGGGCGTGCCGCTGGACCTGCCGCCGGAGCTGGGCGTGCGGCTCACCGTGCACCCGAAGGTGCCGGGCGATGGCGAGCTGGTCGGCGCCAGCGGCCGCATCCAGCTGGGCGGCAGCACGACCTCCACCGGCTCCACGCACACCGAGGTGGCCACCGGCAACGGCAACGTGGTCGCGGCGGTGCCGATCGTGGCGGCCGGCGTGCCGCAGGCCCCGCACTCGGCGACCTACGCCGACGGCCGCACCCCGTTCGGCGCCACCGGCGACTGGGCGCTGGCGATGGAGCCGCTGGGGGCCGCCGGTGCGGAGCACGAGCAGCAGGGCGCCGGGTCGACCGGTGGCGCCGAGCTGCCCGCGCCCGGCGCGCGCCCGGACCGGAGCGCGCTCACCAGCACCTGGGCGCACGGTGCCGAGTTCCGCTTCGTCGCCGAACCGACCTCCGCGCTCACCACCAAGCGGACCGCCGTCGTCGACGCCGAGTTCGCCCCGGGCGACGGCTACGTGCTGCGCCGCGCGGACCGCACCGACCGGCTGCCCGAGTCGCTGGTGCGCGCCGCGGAGGACTTCGCCGCCCGCGACCGCGAGTGGGCCGAGGCCCGCGCCGCCCGCCGTGCCGCCGACCCGTTCGGCCCGGACGTGCGGGACGGCGACTTGGGCGCCCGCGCCGAGGAGGAGTTCGCCTTCCGCACCGCCACCGAGGCCGAGCAGGCCGCGGAAGCCGCGTGGTGGCAGGCGAAGCAGCACTACGACGCCGAGCTGGCCGCCGCCCGCCACGACCCCGGCCTCAGCGGCACCGCCCCGGACCAGCGGCTGGAGCTGCCCCGCGCCGGCGAGCAGCTGCCGCCCGCGCAGCGCGCGAAGCTGTACTCGCTGGCCAGGGAGGTCGTGCGGGCGCACGACGCGGGTACCCCGGTGGTCGCTCGCTACCGCGTGACCGGTGAGCTCGGCCTCCGCTCCGCGCAGGACTTCTCCGCGATGATGTCCGAAGTGGACCGTTCGCTGCGGCTGGCGCAGTACGGGCGGCCGGGCGCGGAGCGGCTGCGCCGGGGCGCGCTGGGGATGGGCGACACCCCGCACTTCGTGAACGGTGACGGCCCGACCCGGGTCGAGATCTGGCTCGAACCGGACCCGGCGGCCCGCCTGGTGGACGGCGATGCCGAGCCGGTCGGCGTGCCGCGCGTGGAGGTCGAGGACACCGAAAGCTCGCGGAACGGCGAGAGCTCGCGGGACGACGGCGACGCGCTCTCCCGCGGTGACGAGAGCTCCCGCGACGGTTCCCGCCCCGATGACGAGCCGCGGGGCCGCGACCGCGAGCGGCTGGCACCGTCGGCGCGCTCGCGGTCCACGGTGCCGCGCAGCATCAGCCAGGACTGGTCCCGCCCGTCGCACCCGACGCCCGACCTCACCGACGCGGCGATCGAGCGGGCCTACGGCATCACCACCGAGAACCAGCGCCTGTTCCAGGAGTTCGTCGAGGAGCACGGGCTGGTCGTCGACGTGCGCCCGACGAACCCGGATTCGGTGCGGCTGCTCAAGGAGGGCGCCTACCCGAAGCCGCTGGAGATCAAGGCGAAGACGATCAACCGCCAGGACGTCCGGCTCGGCGCCCCCGAGCACGGCCTGGGCGCCGTCGGCTTCTTCGAACCGAAGCTGCCCGAGGACCTGACCGAGGCGGAGGCCCCGGGCCTGCGGGAGCGCGCGCGGCAGCGCCTCACCGAGTACCGCGAGCTGTTCTCCACCATGAAGGACCTCGCCAAGCAGTACTGGGTCGAGGACGGCGTGGTGCGCACCAACTCCGGCCTGGACGAGGGCGGCGCGTCCAGCGGCCGGAGCGTGCCGGTGGCCGGCGACCACGACGTGTTCAACATCCGCTCCGCCGAGGACGGGCGGGTGCTGCCGGAGGGCCGCTACCACGAGATGGTGCGCGAGCTGGTCGCCCGCAACATGGGTGTGCAGCACGGGGCGCACCGCTACTGGAACCCGCGCCGCGCCACTTACGAAGCGACGATCTTCGACACGATCAACCGGGGCCACGACCCGGGCCACGAGCCGCTGATCCGGTTCGCCCCCGGCGAACCGCCCGCCGAGGTGCACGCCGACCTGCCGGACATCCCGCAGGCGGGCGCCGACTTCGCCGCCGACATGGCCGCGCTCGCCGAGCGCTACCTCGGCCCGGAGGACGACGCGGCGCGGTCCGGGCGGACCTTCAGCTCCGACCCCGTGTCGGCCTGGGGGCCGTCCGCCGAGTCGCCGCGGGCGTGGACCGACGCGCAGGTGCGCGCCGACCTGGAGGCCGCCGCCGAGAACCTCTTCGACGAGAACCGCGGGCGGGCCCGGGACCTCGGCGACCCGCAGTCCCGCGAGGTCTCGCCGTTCACCCGCCTCGACGGGGACGTCGCGCGCACCGAACCGGACGCCGAACCCGCCCGCACCGCGGAGGAGGACGTCCGCGACGGCTACCAGCGGGCGGTGCCGCCGGAGCTCGCGCTGCCCGAGCAGCAGCTGCGGGATCGGACCGCCGAACTGACCTCGTTCGGCGATCCCGCCGCGCTGGAGCGGCACGCGCTCAACCCCGGCACCCCGGACCTGCTGGGCAGGCTCGGCGCCCGGATCGACGCGCTGCCCGACGAGGCCCGCCGCCAGGAGCTGCGCTCGCTGGTCGCGGACGCGGTGCTGGCCGCCACGACCGTGCCGGTGCGCACCGCCGAGCTCCCCCGCGGCGGGACCGAGCGGTTCCCGCTGCGCGCGATCACCCCGTCCCGGCTGGACCAGCTGCTCGTCGACGCCGAGCAGGCGCTGCGCTTCCGCCTCGACCCGCTGCGCACCGCGGGCCAGGAGCTCACCGAGATCGGCTACCGCGCCGACGAGCCGATGCCCGCCCGGCTGGCCCGGCTCGGCCTGCTCGCGCTGAACTCGCCCGCGCGGCAGGCGACGCTGGCCGAGCCGTTGTTCAGCGTGCTGCTGGCGAACCCGGAGGCGCTGCTGAACTCCTGGTTCGGCGCCACCGGCAACGAGCGGCAGCTGTTCCTGAACACCTGCATGAGCGCGGCGATCAACTCCGAGGTGCGGGCCTCGGTGCCGACGCTGGCCGGGTTGCTCCAGGTCGGTAGGGGTGCCGCGGACGTCGTGCTGCACAACCTCGGCCGAGTGCCGAAGGCGCGGCGCGAGAGCTGGGAGAACGCGTTCGGCCGCACCTACGAGGACATGGTGCGCAGCCGGGTCGAGCAGTCCCAGGCGGTCTTCGACGAACTGCGCGCCGACGGCCTCAAGCTGGTGCGCGAGGGCGGTGGCCGCGCGGAGTGGACGGCGCTGACCGAGCGCTGGTCGCGGACGATGCAGAAGCTCTCCGGGGCTTCGCTGCGGGAGAAGCCGCCGGTGCTCACCGACCAGATCCTCCCGGGACGCTGGGCGCTGAGCACGCTGCTCGCCCTCCCGCGCGGTTTCGACCGGCCGTTCCGCCGGATGCAGGGCGTCGACGGGCTGGTCTACACCGAGGCGCTGCGCACCCGGTTCGGCCTCGAACCGGACGCGTCGCCGTTCGGCGGGAACGGCGCGCAGTCGGTGCGGCCGGACCGGCTCGTGCCGCTGCCCGAGGTGTTCGCGACGCCGGAGGGCGGGCACGCCCTCTGGCAGCGCGTCGCCGAGCGCGCGGGCGTCGTGGTCTACACCCCGGGGCACGCGCTGTTCCTCCGCGCCGCCGACCAGGACGGTGCCCCGGTCTTCGTGGTCCACGACCCGAAGTACGACAGCTCGACGACCATGCGGGTGGACGAGTTCGCCGAGCTGGCCGACCGCCGTTCGATCTCGGTGTCCCCGCGCCTGCTGCCCGACGAGGACGACGGCACGTCCACCGACGACGGCGGCACGCCGCGCGACGACGACGGGCCCGACGAGGGCACCGACGGCGAACCGCCGGCCCGGGACCCGGAGGACTCCGACGACGCCGACGGCCCGCCCGCGGCGGAGCGGGACGAGACCGGGTCCGAGCCGGACCGGCCCGCCGGTCCGGAGCCGGAGGCCGCGCGCTCCGACCGGGACGACACCGGTTCGACGCGCACCGATCCCGCGCAGGAGTCCCGCACCGAACCGGCCGACGCGGCCACCGGCACCGACGCGGACCCGCCCCGGCCGGAGCCGGAGAACGCCCGCGTCGAGCCGGGAACGGCGCGTCCCGAGGCGGAGACCACCCGCGTCGAGTCCGAGAACGCTCGTCCCGACGCGGAGAACGCTCGGACGGAGCCGGTGAACGCGCGGACCGAGCCGGAGAACACCCCGGCCGAGCCGGCCCCCGCGACGACCACCAGCGCCGAGCGGGGCCCGATCCGGGCCTCCGCCGAAGAATCCGCGCGCCCGACCGCGGAGCTCACGGGGGAGACCGCGCGGAGCACGCCGCGCACCGACCCGGCCGACGCGGCCCCGCTCACCCCGCCCGCGCGGGCGCACCTGCGCGCCGCCGCGGAATCCGACCCGGCGCCGATCGGCGAGCTGCCGCGCGACCTCGGCGGGACCGAGCGCCCGGCCGCGCCCGCGCGCGACGCGGCGACCGGCGCCGGTCGCACCGGCGACGCCGTGATCGACGTGGACGGCACCGCCCCGGTGCAGGGCCCGCGCACCGAGCGCACCCAGCTGGTGGCGGACCTGCTGCGGCACAACGCGGTCATCGCCGACTCGATCGACGGCACCGCGGTGCGCCGCGACGTGCGGGCCGAGCTGGTGGGCTCGGGCGTGCCCGCGGACCGCGTCGAGCGGCTGCTCGACGGGCTCTCCGACATCGCGCTGAAGGACGACTTCAAGACGCTCACCCACGAGGGCGTGCGGCTGCGCTCCGGGCACGGCGCGGACGCCGTCGAGGTCCACGTGCGGCTCCGGGCGGGCGACGACACCGCGCCGGACGCGACGGGCGTGCCGACCGAGGGCAAGCAGGACTTCGCGCACGGCACCGACGTGGGCGCGGGCGGCGCCTACGGGAAGACCTCCGGCAGCGGGGCCTCGGCGCCGCGCCGCGACGGCGGGTTCACCCACTTCCTGTCCGTGCCGCTGGGCACCGAGCACCCGGTCCGCTCCCTCGACCCGACGGTCGGCTTCCGCGGCGCGACCCCGACGTCCTCCTGGCAGCACGCCGACACCACCGAGCTGGAGCACAGCACCAGCTACACCCCGCCGAACACCTGGTCCGGCAGCACCCACGACCTCTTCCACGACGTCGTGGTGCGGTACCCGGACGAGATCTCGGAGCTGACCGGCAGCCGGCCCGGCGGCGCGAAGCTGAGCATGCCGGAGATCTTCACCGAGCTGGACCCGGCGGAGGCGAAGGCGAACGGCGGCCCGCGCGCCACCTTCGTGCGCGGCGACCCGGCGCTGTTCGACGTGCTCGGCGAGCTGGTGGGCGGGCACCCGGACTGGCGGGACGCGCCGGGCACGATCAACTCGCCGGTGCGCAACGACCTGCTGGAGCTCAGCGGCGGCAAGAACCTCTCGCACCTGGGCAACGACGTGCTGGACGGCACGACGCTGACGAAGGCGCTGGAGACGCACAACAGCGCCGGTCGCCGCCGCACCGCGCAGGTGGAGATCCGGATGCGCCAAGGCGCCGGGCGCGGGTTCGCCGCCCCGCTGCAGCCGGCCCCGGAGACCGCGTCCCAGCACAGCACCGGTTCCGCGGACTCCTTCCGCACCGCGCCGGAGGAGGCGCCCGCGGAGCCCACCGGGACGATGCTCACCGAGCAGGGCCGCGGCTACAAGCACGAGGCCACGCAGACCACCGCCTCCACCCAGCCGTTCAACGTGAACGCCGGTCTCGGCCTCGGCTTCAGCTGGAGCCTGTTCGACAACCCGAGCACGCACCAGCCGAGCTACGTGCACGGGGACCGGCTGGACCTGCGCTTCGACGGGCGCGCGTTCCGCTCCAGCGGGCTGGACCGCTCGTCGGTGCGGACCGTGGAGAACACCGCGGCGACCACCTGGTTCGGCAGCGGCAGGCTGCACGGCGTCGCCAGCGACCTCGACTACGACATCACCGTCCGGTTCGACGACGGACAGGTGCTGGCGGCCACCCACCACGTGCCGGAGGGCGCGACGACGTGGACGCTCGCCGACGACCCGGCGACCGCGAAGGACGCCGAGGAGGACGCCGGGCACCCCGACGACGCGAACGCGGCGGCGTTCTCCCCGCACAAGGTGCTCGGAGCAGCCGAGACGCACTTCCCGCACGCCGACCGGCTGCGCGAGTCCGTCCGGGACCGGCTCCCGGCGGACGTGGTGCGCGACTTCGCGGGCACGAGCCGGAACGTGCGCGTGTCCGGCAACGAGGTGGCGCTGTCGTACTTCCTGTCGCCGCGCGGGCTGCTGGCGCACTCACCGCAGCTCAACGGCGACGGGATGTCCTTCCTGCTCGGTCGCGGCGACGGCGCGCGCACCGGGATCCCGGAGGACTTCGTCCGCGTCGTGGTCCGCGCCGTCG
Source organism: Saccharopolyspora sp. 7B (assembly GCF_020177435.1). Lineage (NCBI taxonomy): Bacteria > Bacillati > Actinomycetota > Actinomycetes > Pseudonocardiales > Pseudonocardiaceae > Saccharopolyspora > Saccharopolyspora sp. 7B. The sequence continues at coordinate 11,518 of NZ_JAIUKC010000083.1, forward strand.
ACCCCGCCGCCGAGGTCGCGGAGACCGGCTCCGAGCTCGACGGGCCCGCGGACCGGGACGGGACGACCGCGGACCCGGCCGAGCGGGACGGTGCCCCGGAGATCCCGACGATCACCGTCACCGACGTGGACGCCCCCGCCGGGCGCGCGAGCGAGGACGCGGACGGCAGCAGCGCGGCCCGCCGCTACACCCCCGACACCGACCGGGCCGCCGACGGTTCCGGCTGGGGCGACGCCACGCTGCGCGGCGAGCTCCAGGAGAAGGGCCGCATCGACCACTCGGAGACGGTGCGCGGCGCCACGACCGCGGGCGGCAGCTCCGGGGTGCGCGCGGGGATCGGCTCCTCGCGGATCAACCGGACCGTCGAGTTCACCGGCGGCTACAACCGCTCCTTCGGCGGCGAGCAGCGCACCCTGACCTCCTCCAGCGGGCAGGGGCGCGGCTTCGGCTGGGCGGGCGAGAAGTTCAGCTCGCACCCGCGCGAGGTCGACTACCTGGTGTCCCTGCACGGCAAGGGCGTGTCGGAGACCTTCACCGTCCGCGGCGGCGAAGCCACCACCTATCGCAGCGGCCGCACCCGGCTCACCGATCCCGGCCCCGACCGCGAGTCCGGCGCGATCACCGAGCCCGGCGGCACCACCGAGCCGGGGGCCGGCACCGAGCCCCGCACGAGCACCGAGGGCGGCGGCGGGTTCCGCCGGGTCGAGCACGACCGCCCGCAGCGGCCCGTGGGCTGGACGCCCGCCGCGCTGCCGGACCACCACGCGCTGCACGGGCTGGACCTGCCCGGCGGTCGCGCCGACCGCATCAACGGCGACCTGCTCGGCGAGAGCCCGTCCGGCGCGCGGGTGGCCGAGCAGCAGGTGCACGCGTTCGTCGGCGAGGACGCGATCGCGGTGAACCTGGACCGGGTCACGACCGGGACCTACCGCACGCCGGTGCACCGCCACGCCGAAGGCGAGTTCTTCGGCTTCCGCGACCGGATCGGCGACGTCGCGATGCATTCGGAGCTGAGCAATCCGACGGTGTCCGGTCCGCCGACGAAGATGACGTTGACGTTCATCACCAACACCACCGGCTCCACCGGGCACGGCGCGGACCGCACCCGCAACGACTACACGTTCGGCAACGGCCGGATCAGCGTGGCGCCGATCAAGAAGTTCTACCTGCTGCCGCAGCCCGGCTACGGCTACTCGCGCTACGACGTCGAGGGCGAGTCGTTCAAGCAGGAGCACGAGCACACCACCACGACCACCTACGTCGGACCGGCGTACCTGGTCACCTACGACGCGACGACGCTGCTGTCGGCCCGGAACGTCGACCACACCGGTGTCGGCCCGTACGACGGTCGCGGCGTCGGCGAGTGGCAGCACTACGAGGCGCACCGGCGGAACGCGGTGCAGGTGTGGGTGCCCGCGGCGGAGATCGACCAGATCGGGCTGCCGGAGGGCTGGGACGCCGGGCACGAGCAGGCGAAGGCCGACGCCCGCGCGAACGCCGCGTCCCGCCGGGACGGGGACGCGACCCGCGAGGACGGGGACGCGACCCGCGAGGACGCGGCGGACGGCACGACCGCCGAGGACGGCACCGCCGCCCGGACCGAGGACGACCAGGCCCGCACGGAGGGCGACCCGGCCCGGACCGAGGGCGAGCAGGCGCGCACCGAGGAGAACGCCGAGGAGAACTCCGAGGCCGCCGCCGAGCCCCGCACGGCCCCCGCGATCACCCTCGACGGCCACGCCTCCCCGAGCGTGCGCCCCGAGGTCACCGAACGCCTCGTCGCCCAGATCAAGGACGCGCTGCTCAAGGTCGACCCGGACGTGGTGCCGCGGACCGACCTGGCCCGCTTCACCCGCTTCCTCACCTCGGGCATCGCCGACGGCGTGCGGCACGTCGTCTACGGCGCCGGGCACCGGGTCGCGGCGGAGGAGCTGGCCCAGCAGGTGCTCGGCGAGGTCTCTCCGCGCGGCGTGGCGCAGCTGCTGCCGGACCTGGTGGGCCTCGGCAAGGAGTGGTCCACCTCGGTGGACGGCCCGCTGGGGTCGTCCCGGGTGACGCTGGCGCTGCGCGCCCGGATCGGCGAGGGCCGCTTCGACGGCACCGACGAGGGCTGGTCGGACAACCACCAGACGAAGGCCACCACGACGACCGGCTCCAGCTCCTCGTCCAGCCGCTCGCACAACGCGAACTTCTCGCTGCGCAGCCCGATCTACACGAACCAGCAGATCGCGCGGTCGGTCGGCACCGGCGCGCAGACCACGGGTTCGCTGGCGACGACGGTGCAGCGCACCGAGGAGTCGGTGAGCGAGCGCACCACCTCGCAGTTCACCAACGGCGACATCGCCCGGTTCAGCCACCCGATCGAGCTGGAGCTGGAGGTGCGCAAGACCTCGCACGCCAACCACGCGGCCCGCTCGCTCACCGGCGGCCTGGTGGACTGGGCGCTGCCGGGCGTGCAGACCACGACCGTGCGGCTCGACCCGATCCCGGACGCGGTGTCCAGCTACCACCCGGAGGGCGAGAGCAAGCCGGGCGAGCGCGAATCCCAGCCGGTGACGGGCTTCCCGGACGCGCACTACTCGCGAGTCGGCGCGCGTCATGTCGCCGGGCTGGTCCGCGACGTGGTGGACGGCGTCCCGGTGGGTGAGCACGTGAGCACTCCGCCCGCCGTGCCCGCGGAGGCCACCTCGGCTCGGCAGGCCATCAACAGCGGGGCGAACGCGTCGGCGCTGTCGGCGCACCTGCCCGCGGCGCTGGGGGAAGCGGGCTACCGGATCGAGGGCCTCGACCACGACGCGCGGCACTGGACCGCCGTCGGCCAGCGGCACCCGCTGAGCGCGCTGACCTTCCACGCCGAGCTGCAGCAGGCGCGGGTCACGCGCGCCGGCTACACCCCGCTGGAAGGCCTGGAGATCAACAAGACCGAGGTGACCCGCGGTTCGGCGGGCGACGAGCGCACCGCGGGGCCGATGTGGAACACCGCAATGGTCTCGGCACCACTCACCCTGTTCCCGCGGCCGAACCCGGGGTCGACCTGGGAACCGGGCACCGCGCTCACCGAGATGGGCGAGGTGTTCGGCCGCGGGCCCGCCATGAGCTGGCAGCGCACCGACGCCGCGAACCTCAGCGGGAAGAAGACCGAGGACATCACGCTCTCCGACGGCGAGGTGTACCTGGTCGAGGCCCGCACGAAGTGGACCCTCACCCCCGAGTACCGCGGCGAGGCGCCCGCGGAGTGGACGACGCCGCGCACCGCGCACGACACCGTCTACGTGCGCACCGACGAGAACGGCCTGCGCGCGATGGGCCTGGAACCGCCGAAGAAGGACGACGACGGATCGACCTCCGACGCGGACGAGTTCTTCGACGCCGAGGACGGTCCGGCACCGCGCGGCTCCGACGAGCCCGCCCCGCGCCGCCCCGCGTCCGAGGACGCTGCGCGGCTGGACGCCGACCGGCCCGCGGATCGCGACGCCGACGAGTCCGCAGGGCGCGACACCGACGAGCGCGCGGGCCGCGACTCCGACTCCGAGGAGTTCTTCGACGCCGAGGAGCACCTCCCGGGCGAGCGGCGCGCGTCCGACGCCGACCTCGACGTCTCGATGCGCTTCGCGGACAACTCCTACCCGCAGGGCTACGGGCCGGGCAGCCACTACCAGTACCCGCAGGGCTACGGCAGCGGCACGTACTACCCGGAGTCCAGCGGCTACGACCACGACGCCACGCCGGGCACCACCGTCCCGATCGCCTCGGACTTCAGCAGTCCACGGTCGAAGATCTTCGGCCGGGACGACCGCGGCCGTAAGCTCGGCATCCCGCTGAGCCAGATCGACTACGAGATCATGCCGTCGACCGGCGACTACAGCGAAGGCATCTCGTTCCGCCGCACCGGATACGCGCTCACCGAGTCCTCCGACAAGTTCGTGCAGACCCTGCCGGGGGAGAGCGTGGTCAGCGCGGCGGCGCGCACCAAGCGGCCCGGGGACGCCCAGCTGGACGGCAACGCGTTCTTCGTGGACGTCGCGCGCGACGGCGACGGCTACCGGATCCGGCTCCGCGACGGCCGGGCGGTGACGGTCAGCCCTGAGACGCTGGGCGCGATCGTGGCCCGGGTCAACTCGTTCCGCACGTTGCAGCGGGAGCAGAACTCGGCGGGCGACCCGGTCCCGATGTCGGTGGTGCTGCTGAGCTCGCCGCGGGCCAAGGTGAGCGGCGTGCTGGACCAGCTGCGGGAGGAGGGCTTCCACGGCGAGGTGCTGCGCCCGCGCGGCGACGTCACCCAGCTCGCCGACGGTCGGTTCGGCGTCGCGGGCAACGAGGGCTGGAGCCGCTACGGCGCAGGCAGCGGCAGCTCGAAGTTCGTGTACTCGAAGGGCAACGTCCGCAACATCGAGTTCTTCGAGCGCTACCTGCCGAACGCGGAGTTCATCCCGGATCACGACAAGGCCATCAAGGTCACGGACAAGAACTGGAAGGAGTACTGGATCACGCCGAGCGAGGCGCGGCCGAAGGCGTTCACCACGCGGGCCGGCGGTGTGTGGCGCGTCAACGGCCTGTCGTTCGTCGGCAAGAAGCACGACGTCCGGACAGACGCGGCGATCGCCGACGCCCTCGACGGCTTCACCCGCGTCGTGCGCACCCGCCCCGGTGAGGGCATCACCGATAAGCTCGTGCGCCGGCTGCCGAAGCTGTCCCCGGAGCACGACCCGACGGCTCGGCTCGCGGCGCTGCCGTGGAAGCTGGAGCGCCAGAACGTCCTGGACGTGACCACCGGCAAGGCCAAGAGCATCCGGACCGGCCCGGCGCTGCTGAGCTCGCACGGCAACGCCGAAGAGATGACCATGCACATCAAGCGGGGCGACCAGCAGCTGGAGATGTGGCTGCCCGGCAGCTCGTTCATCTACATGCTGGTGCAGCAGAAGGAGTTCCAAGACCTCTACGCCGCCAACCCCGGCGTGGAGTTCGCGGTAACCGTCTGCGAGGCCGGGGCCGAGGGCGCCAAGGTACTGCCGAAGATGATGGAGATGGCGAGGCGGTTCACCATGCCGAACCGCTTCTTCACCGGCGCCGACACCATCAGCATGATCAAGCTGGAGGACGGTGACCGAAAAGGCGCCACCATCGGCGTCGATAACAACAAGGGCTGGGTGTCCGCCTACGTCGCCTCCGACGGCCAGGTCGTGCACAACTCCTACCCGCACACCCGGTACTCCGACGAAGAGCTGGAGACGCTGCCGTTCCGCTCGAAGATCTCCAGCGGCGGGCACAACCACCGCGGCACCGGGCCGGTGCCGCTGAGCACCGAGTACCTGAACCCGAATGTGTCGGTGCGGGCGCAGGACGAGCAGGGCAGACCGTTGACGCTGCCGATCGACCAGATCGGCTACCACCGCACCGCCGGCGACTCCGGGCTCGGCGTCGCGTTCGGGCGGCCGGAGTTCCGGCTCGACGGCGACGCGGACCGGGTCGTGGCCACCATGCCGGGCGAGACCGTCGAGCAGGCCGCCGGGCACGAGAAGCGGCCCGGCCACGAGAGCGCGCTGCCGAAGGGCGCGAAGTTCTACGCCGAGGCCGCGAACACCGACCGCGGCTTCCGGGTCCCGCTGGTCGGCGGCAGGCACGCGTTCCTGCGCGGGGACGCGCTGGCCGCGGTGATCGGGCAGATCCCCGCCGCGAACGAGTTCCTGAACCGGGGCGCGCACCTCGCGCTGCTCGCCGACGACGTGGCCCCGGCCGAGGTCGTCGCGGGGCTCTCCCGGCAGGGCTTCGAGAGCTCCGTCATCTCCACCGGGGGCAAGCTGGGGCAGCTGCCGGACGGGCGGCTCGGCGCCGCCGGCAACGCCGGGTTCACCACGACGCGGGCTGACGGCACCAGCAGCACCCACGGCCGGTTCTCGGCGGGCAACGTGGAGAACATCGCGTTCTTCGAGTCGGAACTGCCGCGCAGCGAGCACATCCCGGACGCCGACGCCCCGATCCGCGGCGTGGACCTGAACGGCGAGCCGTTCGAATTCCTCCCGCACGAGGTGCACCGCGCCGGCTACCGCACCGGCGACGACGGCGGCGCCCGCACCACCGCGGTCGACTTCACCGGCGCGGACCGCTCCGCGAGGCACGGGGTGAACCCGTTCAAGCTGCTCGCCGAGCAGGCCGACTCGACGCGGCAGGTCGCCCGCACCCGGCCGGGCGAGGAGTTCGCCAAGACCTCCGCGTCCGGGCGGCGCAGGCTCGGCACCTCCGATCCGCTGCAGCGGCTCGTCGACTCCCCGTGGACCCCGACGAAGATCGAGGTCACCGACCCGGCGACCGGTCAGCGGAAGGTCGTGGACGCGGGCCCGAACATGCTCGGCGGGCACGGCAGCGAGCACCACGTCGGCGTGCTGGTGCACCGGAACGGCGTCGAGCACAAGGTCCGGGTCAGCGGTGCGGACTACATCCGCACCCTCGCGCAGACGCCCGAGTTCCGGGACATGCGCCGGGCGAACCCGCACAGCCCGTACCTGCTGACCGTGTGCAAGGCGGGCGGCGACGGCGGCAGCACCTTCTCCTCCGCGGTGCGGGAGCTGCGTTCGATGTCGGTGCGCAACGAGGTCATCGCAGCCCGCGACGTGCTGGACCTGACGGTCACCGGGAACAAGCCGATCGTGTCGGTCGTCGACAACCAGGGCTGGGTCAGCAGCCGGATCGAGGACGGCGCCGAGACCCCGGTGCTGCACGAGGGCACCCGCTACACCGCGGCCGAGCTGGCGACCATGATCGGCTACCGCCCGGGCGACGCCCGCGGTCCCGCCGCCGAGCACTCGACGTCCTTCGGCGAGGACGGCGGCCCCGGCCCGTCCCGCGGCCCGCGGCCGAGCCGGGAGGCGATCATCGCGGAGGTCGACCGGCTGGCCAAGAAGTGCACCTGCAAGCAGAACAAGAAGCAGTGGGGCCGCGTCACCCACGACGTGGTGGTCCGCTACGCCCGCAGCTACGAGGGGGACCGCACCGGGCAGAGCCTGCGGCACCTCGACCGCCAGATGTACAACGCGGTCGTCGCCGCGGAGCGCCGCGAGCGGACGGGCGACGCCGAGCCGGTCGCGGACGGGCAGAAGGTCCCGGCGGCGGTCGCCGAGCAGGAGCTCCAGACGATGCTGCACAACGGGCACCTGGTCTTCGCCAGCAACTACAACCGGTCCGTGTTCCGGCTGCACGACGTGCTGAGCGAGCTCAGCGGCACCGACCGCGCCTCGGACCTGGGTGACAGCGACGCCCTGCAACGGCTGGTGCAGCAGGACTTCGGCGAACCCGGCCGCGCCGGTGCCGACAGCGACGGCGAGGCACCCCCGGCCGTGCCGCCGAAGAAGGGCCCCGGCAAGCGCGCCTCCGGCGTCCCCGACGGCGGCGGCAAGCGCCGCCGGACCCTCGACGGGGTGGACGACTCCGAGCAGCAGCCCGGCGGCAAGGCGATGCGCGAGATCGAGCGCCGGCGCCGCGACCGGCAGGCCATGCTGAAGGTGCGGGAGGGTCTCACCCCGGACGAGCAGGCGATGGACGTGGACGGCTCCGGGAATGAGGTGTTCAAGCGGGACAACGAGACGCTGCAGGCGCTGCGCCAGGCCTCGCACATCCGCCTGGTCGACATCTCCAACGACAAGGCGAACGATCCGGCCTACCGCGAATACCTGGCGAAGCTGCTCTCCGACGACGCCGAGTACGCCGGCTACGCGTACCTGGTGTACGACGGCGACGGCGCGGGCAAGATGCACGCCGAGCAGAAGCTGCTCCAGCTGTTGCAGAACGCGGGGATCACCGCGGAGACCCAGGGCGGCCCCACCCACCTCCGCGGCACGAAGCGCCCGTGCGACCCGTGCCTGTCGCTGCTGCGCTACTTCCGGGACAAGGTCGGGCTGGACCTGCGGTTCAACGACCGCGGCAACCACTACTACCGGGAGTCCCTGGAGACCGGGGTGCGCCACCTCGCCGGGTACGACGAGTCGAAGGGGCCGGAGCTGGGCGAGCACCTGCGGGACGACCTGGGCGATCCGAACCGCGTCATGTACATGTCCGCGCCGAAGCACACCAGGCCCGCGCCGGCCGGATCCGCGCCCGGCCTGCGGGGCGTCGAGCTGGGCGCGGAGGGCGGCGAGCAGCAGCGCTACACGGTGCCGGAGAAGACCCGGGACGCCCAGGGCGAACCGGTGCTGGAGTTCCCGCCGGACTCCGACATCCAGGGCATGGTCGACACCGCCTCCAACAGCGAGGCGGAGGACGACGCGCCGATCACCGACCTGGTCGCGCACACCCGGCACCTGCGGATCGGCAACCGGCCGGGGGCCGAAGCACCCGAGGTGAAGGAGCCCGGCGCGGTCCGCAAGCAGCGCGAGCGGGCGCACTTCGACGCCGTCGTGGCCCCCCAGCTGCAGGCCGCGGCGGGCGAGGCGTTCTGGCGCGAGGTCGAGGCCCGCCCACCGCGCGGTGGCAAGTTCACCCTGGAGTTCCCCGACGAGCTGCGCCACAAGATCAAGGAGCTGATCGACGCGACCCCGGAACTCAAGCCGCGCATCTCCGAACGCCTCCGGATGACCACGATCGCGATGGACAAGCAGCTGGGCAAGATCGGCGGCTCCACCCGCAAGCTGGCCTACCGCGTCGAGAACATCGAGGGCGCGGAGGCCCGGCTGGCGGCCGCCATGCCCGCCGAGTTCCGCGCCATGTGGGAAGCCGAGAAGCGGGCCGCGGCGAACGAAGGCCGCGACCCGAAGAAGCTGGACTCGAAGAAGGTGAAGTTCACCGAGGCGTTCGAGGACGTGCTGCACGCCATGGTCAACGAGGGCGAGAAGAAGATCTCCGCCAACTCGGTCGCGCAGTTCCTGCTCATGCCGGAGAACACCTTCAAGAGCCGGATGCAGAACATCGCGAAGAAGCGCGGTGCCGGGAGCTAGGGGAGCGGGCCCGGCGCGGGCCCGACCGGGAACGGCACGGATAGGGTGGGTCGCGGGGCGGCCCCGATCGAAGGACTCCTGATGCGCGACGAGACCCCGCGGGACGACGCGGACCGCCAGTGGGTGCTGCTGGTCGACCCGGCCTGGCAGCCCGAGGCGGAGGACGAACCGGCCCCGGCGGAGGCCGTGGTCGGCGCCTGGGTGCTCGAGGCCGACGGCTCCGTCGGCCCGTTCCAGCCGAACCCGGACTACCTGCCCTCGCGCGAGGACTCGCCGACCGATCCGGTCGACGCCGCCGTGCAACTGGTGGTGCGCGGGGAGCAGCCGGAGCGGGCCGCGATCGAGACGATGCGGGACGCGATGTTCGGCATCGCCCTCGACGACCGGGGCGCCGCGATCGTGGCGCCGTCGCCGGACGGCGTGCCCTCGGTGCTGGTGGCGACGTCCCCGGTGCACGCCCGGCCGCTGGACGTGCCGAGCTGGCAGGAGATCAGCGCCGCCGACCTGGCCGCCTCGTTGCCCGCGGAGGGCGTGGACGTGCTGCTGAACCCGGGCGCCCCGGCGTCGATGCGGGTGGTCGCGGCCGCGCTCAAGGAGGTCGTCGCCGAACCCGCGCCGACCGCGCGGTCCCCGTTCGCCCGCCCGTGACGGGCCGACCGCCCGCGCCGAGCCGACCGCCCGCGCCGAGCCGACCGCCCGTGACGGGCCGCCCGGCCGCGCCGAGCCGACCGCCCGTGACGAGCCGACCGGCCCTGACGACCCGACCGTGACCACGAACCGAGAGGACCCCGCCGTGGCGGACACCGACAGCGCCGAGGCCGCGCGGGAGGACACCGGCGAGCACTGGGCGATGCTCGTCGACCCGAACTACGCCCCCGAGAACCCGGACGACCCGGTGCCGGAGGAGGCGATCGTCGGCGCCTGGTACGTCAGCGACGGCGGCGTCACCGAGCGGTTCGCCCCGAACCACGCCTACCGCCCGTCGAGCCCGGAGCTGCCGACCGACCCGCTGGACGCGCAGCTGCGCCTCGCCGCCCGCGGGGAGGGCACCGCGGACGACTTCGTCGCCTCGCTGCCCGGCGCGCTGATCTGCCTCGCGCTGGACGAGGACGGTTCGGCGATCGTCACCCGCGCCCCCGACGGCGTGCCGTCGGTGCTGGTGGTGACCTCGCTGGCGCAGTCGCACCGGCTCACCGTCGAGTCCTGGCAGGAGATGGACGTGGAGCGGCTCGCCGCGCTGCTGCCGGCGGAAGGCGTCGACGTGCTGTTCAACCCGGGCGGGGAGGCCTCGGTGCGGCTCGGCGCCGACGAGCTCCGCCGGGCGCTGGCCGCGGAACCGGAGGAACCGGGCACCGCCGGTTCGTGAGGGTTTGACCGCACCCCGGAAACCCCGGCCGGGTCGAGGGCCGGGGGCGGGCGCGGTCGTGGGACGATCGTCCGAGGGAGAGGGAGGTGCGCGGGGTGTCCACTGCCGATCGGATGCACGACCTGTTGCTGCACTTGGCGGGACGGGTGCCGGACGACTTCCTCGCATCGATGCGGGAAGTGCTGTCCACCGGAGTCGTCGGCCGGGTCGCCGGATCGGTGTGCGAACGGCTCGCGGAGGACAAGGTCTCGGTGACGATCGCCCAGGCCGGTCTGCTCAGCGAGCTCGTCGACGACGCCGCTTCCGCCGTGTTCACCGGCATCCCCATCGCCGACGAGACCCCGCCCGCGGTGTGGCTGTTCGACGCCGACGAGGCGCCGGAGCGGACCGCGGACGCGACCGCCGCGCTCAGCGCGGTGCTGTCCCGGAACCCGTCCGCCCGCGGCCTCTGGACCGCGTGGCGCCGTCCGTTCCGCGGCGAGGGCTCGCCGCTGCCGGTGCACGTGGTCACCACCGACGAGGACGGCGACCTGCCGCGGCTCAGCGGCGAACTGCACCGCGCGCTCGCCGACCACCCCGACGTGCCGCGGATCGAGGTCGTGGGCCCGCGGGACGTGCCCGCCTACCAGCGCGCCGCCCGCGGGCGCGGCACCCTGTCCTGGGCCGTGGACGAACCGGTGGAGCTCCGGATAGCGCGGGTCTTCGACCGCGTCGACCCCGACCGCGGCCCCGAGTTCGACCGCGACCACCCGGTGCTCGAAGCCGAGGACCGCGAAGAGGCGCTGGCCTACCTGCGCGCGGGGGAACTGCTGCTGAGCACCGGCGCCGCGATGGACGACGTGGTCGACCCGGACCGCGGGCAGGTCGTGCCGACCAGCTACCGCGGCGACGGCGTCTGGCTGTGGCCGGAGGCGGTCACCTACTACCTGGAGGAGCACGGGCTCGCCCCCGACGAGCGCTTCCTGGAGCACATCCGCCGCGCGGGCGGTCTGCCCGAGCCGCTGGACGCGGTGCGCACTCACCGCGCGCTGCGGCACCTCTTCGAATCCTGATCAACCCGCAGAACGCACCCCCGGCGGGGAGTGAGGAGACCGCGGCATGCCGGACACCGGCGAGTCCCGCTTCTACCTGCTGATGGACCCGGGCTGGGCGCCGTCGGCGGCGGAGACCGAACCTCCGGTCGAAGCGATCATGGGCCTGTGGCCGGCGGCCGAGGACGGCGGGCTCGGCAGGTTCCGGCCCAACCCGGGCTACGCGCCCACCGATCCCGACGCGCCCGCCGATCCGCTCGACGGGCTGTTCCGGATGCTCACCGCGCGCCGGGCCGAACCGGACCAGCTGCGGCTGCTGCTGCACGACAGCGAGCTGGAGGTGGCGCTGGGCCGCGGCGGCGGGCCGCTCGTGGTGCGCTCGCCCGACGACGTGCCCTGCCTGCTGGTGGCGACCTCGCCGCACTACCGGCTCGGCTCGGAGCAGATCGGCTCCTGGTGGCGGACCGGGGTGGACGGCCTCGCGGACCTGATCCCCGAGGGCACCGACGTGCTGTTCAACCCGGGCAGCCCGGGTTCGCTGCGCCTGGTGGCCGGATTCGTGCGCTCCGCCCGGGAACCGTCCGCCGAGCAGCGCGCCTCCGCGCGCGCCGGCCTGCCCACCGCCGCCGGGGAGCAGCTGCGCCTGCTGGCCTGGCCGATCGACCCCGCCGAGGAGTCCAGATGAGCGAGCCGACCCCGGAGCAGGACCTCACCGCCGGTGCGGCGGCGGTGCCGGACCGGGAGACCGCGCCGACCGACTGGATGATGCTCACCGACCCGGCGTGGGTGCCCGCGGAGGAGGACGCCGAACCGCCCCGGGAAGTGCTGCTCGGCGGCTGGCCGATGTGGATCGACGGCTCCTGGGGACGCTTCCAGGCGAACCCCGCCTACCAGCCGCTGACCCCGGAATCGCCGAGCGACCCGGTGGACGCGGTGCTGCGCATCATGGTCCGCGAGGACTACGGCGCGGATGCCCTGCTGTCGGTGCTGGTGGACACCGCGCTGGAGATCGCGCTCGACGAGGACGGCGTCGCCGTCCTCGACCGGTCCCCGGACGGCGTGCCCTCGGTGCTCGTGGTCACCGCCCCGGTCCACCGCGACCGGGTCGACGCCGCCGACTGGCGCGGCACGAACGCCGCCGAGATCGCCGGAGCGCTGCCGGAGAGCGGCGTCGACCTGCTGCTGAACCCGAACTCGCCCGCGTCGATGCGGCTGTCCGCCGACGCCCTCCGCGCGCACCTCGCGGCCGACGATGACGAGGCCGCCCGCGGACCGCTGCGAACCGAGATCGGATAGCGTGTGACCAGGGTGTCGCCCACCGCGATCACCCATGAAGGATGTCCCCAGGAACAGCGGCCCACCGGCTCCAGAGCCGCCGTGGCGACCGGGTCGGCGGTTATGACTGAATCGGATCGCCGCAGCGGGCCGCGGAACCGCCGGTCCACCCGGCGCGCGGTCATCGCGGACGCGCTCGCAGCGCACCGCGATCCGGATCGCCTCGGGTGCCGCCACGCCGCAGGAGCGGCCAGGAGCCGCTGCTCGGCGGGGACGCATCGGTCGCACGCACGGTGAGTACGGAGGAACCGGGAACGTGAGCCAGAACGTCATCATGGTCACCCAGGGCACCGGCCAGGGGCACCGGAGCATCGGAGACGCCGTCGACAGCGCGTCCGAGGGTGCGGTGATCGTGGTGGGTCCGGGGCGCTACACCGAGAACCTGGTGCTGACCAAGGCCATCACCATCACCGCCGAGGATGGTCCCGGGACCGTCCGGATCGTGGCGCACAAGGGGGTCGCGGTCGCGCTGGCCGCCGACTCCGCCGCGCTGTCCGGCGTCACCGTGGACGCCATCGACGGGGAGAACCCGGCCGTGCTCGCGACCGCCGGTCAGCTCACCCTCACCGAGTGCGAGGTCCGCGCCAGCGGCTGGGCCGCCATCTACGCGCGGGACACCGGCAGCGTGCTCATGCGCGAGTGCAAGGTGCGCAACCAGGTCGGCGCCGGAGTCGTGGTCACCTCCAAGCAGGGCGGTGTGCTGGACTCCTGCGAACTGCTGGAACTGGGCACTTCCGCGGTCGTCGTCGCCGACGGCGGTGGGCTGACGGTGCGCGCCTGCGCGGTGCGCGAAGCCGCGGGCAACGGGATCTGCCTCAACGGCCGGGGCCGGATCACCGTCGAGGACACCACCGTCGCGGGCACGTCGAAGCCCGCGATCGCCGTGGAGCAGCACGCGCAGCTCACCGCGACCCGGCTGAACGTGGTGGACAGCAAGGGGATCGGCTTCTACCTCGCCAGCTCCGAGTCCGTGCAGCTGGAGGAGTGCCGGGTGGAGCGCGCCGGCGCCGAGGGCATCTACGTCGCCGAATCCTGCTCGCCGATCATGCGCGGCTGCCGCGTCCAGGGCGCCCGCGGCCGCGGCCTGCACTTCGCGGGCCGGGCCTCCGGCGAGATCAGCCGCTGCGAGGTGTCCGATGTGGACGGAATCGGCATCGGCGTGACCGAGCGCAGCGTCCCCGAGTTCGACCAGACCGACGTCTCCGCCTGCACCGGCGGCGTCCGCGTCGACGACGGCTCCGACCCGTTCTTCCGCAGGCTCCGCGTCGTCGGCAGCGACGGCGCCGCGATCGCCGTGGACACCGGGGCGCGCGGCCGGCTGGAGAACATCGAGGTCGACCAGACCGGCGGCTCCGGCCTGGAGGTCACCGGCGAGGCGCGGCCCGCCATCAGCGGCCTCAGCATCCGCCGCGCGGGCGGCTCCGGCGTCGAGGTGAAGGGCGCCGCGCTGTCGCTGTCCAACTGCGACATCACCGAATCCGCCGGGTACGGCGTGCACGCCGGCCCGGGCGCGGACCTGTCGCTGACCAAGTGCCGGGTGCACGGCAGCGGCAAGGTCGGCTGCCACTTCGCCGACGGCGCCTCCGGATCCGTCACCGACTCCGAGTTCACCGGCAGCGCCTCCGACGGCGTCCACCTCGAAACCGAGGAGACCGTGGCGCTGTCCGGCTGCACCGTCCGCGACAACCGCGGCAGCGGCGTCCGGCAGCTCAAGCCCAGTGCGAAGATCACCGTCGAGAACCTGATCAGCGGCGGCAACGGTGCGCAGGACGCCTACGGCAGCTCCGCGGCGGCCACCACCGACCAGCAGTCCGCCGACCAGCAGGCTCAGCCCGCGCGGGACCGCGCGCCCAGCGGCTCCGACCCGCTCGGCGAGCTCAACCGGCTCGTCGGCCTCGACGGCGTGAAGCGGGAAGTGACCTCGCTGGTCAACCTGAACAAGATGGCGCAGCGCCGCGTCGACGCCGGGCTGTCCGCGCCGCCGATGGCCCGCCACCTCGTCTTCGCCGGCGCCCCCGGCACTGGCAAGACCACCGTCGCCCGGCTCTACGGCCAGGTCCTCGCCGAACTCGGCGTGCTGCGCTCCGGGCACCTCATCGAGGTGGCGCGGGCCGACCTCGTCGCGCAGATCATCGGCGGTACCGCGATCAAGACCACCGAGGCGTTCAACACCGCGCTCGGCGGCGTGCTGTTCATCGACGAGGCCTACACGCTCAGCTCCGGCCGGGGCGGCAGCGGACCCGACTTCGGCCGCGAAGCCATCGACACCCTGGTGAAGCTGATGGAGGACCACCGCGACGACGTCGTGGTGATCGCCGCCGGGTACTCCAACGAGATGCGCGAATTCCTCAGCGCCAACCCCGGCATGGAATCCCGGTTCAGCCGCACCATCGAGTTCGCGAACTACTCGCCGGAAGAGCTCGTCACCATCGTCGAATCGCAGTGCCGCAAGCACGACTACAAGCTCGAGGACGACGCCGTCACCGTGCTGCTGGAGTACTTCGAGGCCATCCCGAAGGACGGCACCTTCGGCAACGGCCGCACCGCGCGCCGGGTCTTCGAGGCGATGACCGACCGGCAGGCGTCCCGGCTCGCGGCCGACGTGTCGGCGATCGACGACGACCTGACGATCCTCAAGGCCGAGGACCTGGACACCTCGCTGGTCTGACGGGTTCGGCGGCGGGAGCCGGACGGCCTCCTGCCGCACCGTCGTCGCGGGGGGGGGGGGCCCCGGCCCCCCCGGGGGGGGCCGCGCCCCCCGCCGGGGGGGGGGGGGGGGGCGCCGGCGCCGCGAG
>NZ_JAIUKC010000084.1:0-16444 GCF_020177435.1 Saccharopolyspora sp. 7B
CCCGCCCCCGCCCCCCCCGCCCCCCCCGGGGGGGGCGGGGGCGCGGGGGGGGGGCGGCCCCCCCCGCCCCCCCCCCCCCCGCGCCGCCCCCCCGCCCCCGCCCCGCCTCCTGCGGCGCGGAGACCGCGCGTCCGCGCTGCGGGAATTCGGCGCTGCCGCGGGAGAACCGGGCCGCGGAGCCGCGCTCCGGTGGCCGCCCGGTTCGCGCGGTCAGCTGGCTTGCGCGGTGGAGTCGCCGGAGGTCGCGGGCGGGTGCTCCGCCGCCGTCGCGGCCCCCGGTTCGGCCGGTGCGGCTGCCTCGGCCGTTGCCTCGTGCTCGGGCTCGGCGGTCATGGCGGCGCGGAGGGTGGAGACGTCGACCCGCACCGTTTCGGCCGAGGTGGTGGGGACGGGACCCCCGGACATCGTGATGGGCGGCGCCCCGGCCGCGGACGGTCCCGCCGCGGTGGCCGCGGCTGCGGTGGACCCGGACTTCGCCGGCGCGGCACCGTTGTTCGTTCCCGCCTCCTGCTCGGTGGAGGCTCCCGCTGCCGCCGCGACGTCCGCTGCCCGCACCACCGTGGTCTCCTCGGCGGCCGGCGCGGATGCGGCCTGCGCCGGGGCACCGCCCGTGCGGAGCGCGTCGGGTTTCTCCGCCGCCGCGACGTCCGCCGCCCGCACCACCTGGGTGCGTTCCACCCGCTCGACCCGCTGGGTCCGCTCGGCCTCCGCCGGAGCGGTCGCCTGCCGGTGCACCCGCAGCGTCGCGTGCTCCTCCTCCCGCAGCGGCGCAGAGAGCACCTTCGGGAACGCGACCCGCCCGCGCAACTCCCCGGCCGCCGACAGCAGGGCCGACCGGGCGGCCCGATCGGCGACGCCGAGCACCAGGATCCGCACCCGCGCCAGCTGCTCCCGGTCCAGCCCGCCCAGCACCCGGTGCAGCGCCAGCGCCGCACCCTCCGGCATCGGGGTGCACGGCACGCCGACGGTGATCGTCAACCGGTCGGTCTCGAACGAGAGCCGGTCCGCCGACGTCGAGGACGCGACCTTGCTCGCGGGCACCAGGGCCAGTCCGGCGGGCACCACCTTCGCGATGATCTCGTGCGGCGTCGGCTGCACCTCCGGCGAACCGCTCCAGCGGTAGGCCAGCGGGCCCGCCGGCATCCAGCCGCGCGGTGCCAGGTTCGCCTGCACCGCGGCGATCCGGCCGTCGGCACCGTGCCGCAACGCGGCCGCGAACGGGCGCCAGGTCGGCGCGCCGATCGCGTCGACCAGGTGCGCCGCTTCGAGCCCGCCGAGCTGCTGCAACGGGCCGATCGTGGACACCACCTCGTGCCCCAGCGTCCGCGACAGCTCCGCGAGCCACCCGCCGGACGCGGTCCACTGGTCCAGCGGCACCAGCTGCATCCGCAGCCGCACCGGCTCCGGGAACCGCCGCAGCAACGCGGCGACCTGGTGCGGCAGCAACCCGCGTCCGCCGATCACCAGCCGCGGCCGGGCGGGCGCGACCGGGATCCACCGGGCGAGCTCCAGCACCGGCTCCGCGCCGTCCAGCGCCGCGGCGAGACCCGCGGGCACCGGCCGCAGGTGCAGCGTGCCGTCGTAGCCGGAGCCGCGCGGCAACCGGTCCTCCCACTCCGGGCGGGGGAAGCGGGTGCCGTGCGCCTCGCCGGGACCGTCCGCGGTGAACCGGATCCACCGGTGGTCCTCGTCCCCGGCGTACGCGCAACCGCCCGCGACGATCCGGACCGGGCCGCTCGGCGCGTGCACCTCGGCGCCCAGTTCGCGGGCGAGCTTCTGCCCCTGCGGGCGGCCGCGGCCGCGCTCGCCCAGGGACGGCACCGCCACCCACAACCTGGGCGGCTCGGCCGGGTTCCGGGTCCGCTCGGCGGCGGCCACCGCGGCCCGGCAGGCCTTGCGCAGCGCGGTGCGGAACCCACCGGCCTGCACCGCGGCGGGGGAGGTGAGGACGAGGCCTTCGCCGGGCCCGACGGGAACGGCACCCGCCAGCGCGGCGCTCTCCTCGTCCGCGGCCGACCGGCGCACGACGAGCACGGTCGAGCCGTGCGCTCGCACGACCAGGTCGCGAACCCGCGCGGTCCCGGATTCGTCGAGGTCAGACATGGATTCGCTCTCGTTCTCCGCGCTCGGAGGTCCGCGAGCCGCCCGTGCGTCCGCCGCGCCTGCGCGGCGCTCGCGTTGACCGGCTGTCCGGGGCGTCCGGCGCCACCTGCGCTCGGACCAGGCGAGCGGCTGGTGGATCGTTCCGGCCGCGGTTGCGCCAAGTGTGCACTTCCGTTGAACACTAACACCGAACGGGTGTGGCGAACCGGTCCGCGGTGACCCGCCGCAGCGCCCGCCTGCACCGGGAACCGACCGGTGCTCGGAGGCGTTCGTGCTGTTCAGCAAGGTTCTTCCGGAGCGGGGGTCGCGGTGCGGGCCGGGTGCCGCGGTGCTGTCGGAGGGTTTCCCTCGGATGGGGGCCGCTAGCGCTCCGCGGGCTCCGGCAGCTCGTCCGGGACGAACCCCACCGGTTCCGCCAACCGGGCCAGCGCGTCCCCGGCGGGGGTGCGCGCCGCGGCCCGCCGGTGCTTGCGGGCGAGGCGCATCAGCTCCAGGTGCTCGGCGTCCGAATCCGGTGCCTCGCCCGGTTCCTCCGCCCGGCCCAGTTCGCGCAGCAGCACCACCGGACCGTCCGCGTCGCGGTCCACGGCGAGCACCGCGAACCGGGCCCCGGCCGGGAACACCACCTCCCCGGTGGTGTCGCCCAGCGGCGTCGTGCGGCGCGCGTCCTGCGACCAGAGCATCACCTGCGCGTGGCCCTCGGCGCGCACCGGTTCGGTGCCTGCGCTGAGGAAACCCGCCTCGGACACCGGCATCCCCGGCTCGTAGACGTCCAGCGCGTCCAGCTCCAGCAGCCGGTGCACCGGGCCGCCGTGCACCGGCAGCCTGCGCAGCCCGGACATGAGGCACACCGCGTGGTCGCCGAACTCGTCCCGCCCCGCGCCGCGCAGCGCGCGGTTCACCGACACGGCGCCGAAAGCGCCGTCGCCGAGGTAGAGCCGGACGGCCACGAGGTCGGCTTCCGGCTCCGGCTCCACGACGTCGGTGGCGGCGGCGAGCGCGGCGCGCACCTGCGCCAGCCCGGCCTCGAAGTCGGTGCCCGCCCGCTGGGCGAAGGCGGTGCGCTGCTGATCGCTGCTGCGCCGCTCGGCCAGGAACTGCGGCAGCGCCGGGATCGGCACCAGCGCCGAGCGCTCACCGGACGCGGTGCGGCGCGGCGGCAAGCGCAGCGCCGCCACCGACAGCCGCATGGTGCGGTCCGCCGGGGCGACCGCCGGTTCCGCCGCCGCGTTCGGTTCCGGCGGCTGCACCTGCGCGGCGCTGATGGTGGCGAGCTGGGTGACCCGCACCGGTTCGGGCCGTTCCGCGCGCTTCGCGGCGGCCGCGGACAGCCGCGCCTTGCGCTGCCGGGATTGCAGGGACAGGGGTGAGGCCCCCGGCTGCCGCTTCGGCAGCGCCGCCGGGGCGGCGAGCTGCGTCATCGGCACCTCGGCGGACATCCGGGGGACGTCCTGCGCGGAGTCGGCGCGCACCGCCACCGGGAACCCGGCGTCGGCCGGGAGCAGGCCGGTGAGCGGAATCCTCCTGGTGGCCAAGGACGTCATCGGTGCCGGGGACTCGTCTTCGGTGCCGGGACCGTCCGATGTGCTCGGTGCGGCGGCGGCCGATCCGGTCGGTGGGCCGTCCGCGCCGCCCGGAGCCGCGCCGTTCGGACCGGCGGGAGCCGTCCCCGCGGGCGGGGCGGTGCTCGCAGCGGACGGCCCGTCCGCGGAGTCCTGCGGGGTTTCCGCCGCGGGCGCGTCCTCCGCCGCGGGCGCCACCGGCTCGTCGGAGGCGGCCACCGGTACCGGACCGCCTGGCACCGGACCGCCTGGCACCGGACCGCCCGACGCAGGACCACCCGACACCGGACGGCCCGACGCCGCACCGGGCGACGCTGGACCGGCCGATGCCGGATCGACTGACACCACACCGGGCGACACCGCACCACCCGACACCGCACCGCCCGACACCGGTTCGTCCGGAACCGGATCTCCCAGCCCCGCCGCCGCGGGCAGCACCGCCGGGAACCGCAGCCGGTCGGCCAGCGGCCCGGCCGCGCCGCGCAGCTGCTCGCGCATCGACTCCGACGCGATCCCCTGCACCAGCAGCCGCGCCCGCACCCGCTGCTCGGCGTCCAGCCCGGACAGCAAGCGGTTCAGCGCGGCAGGCATCCCCTCCGGCAAAGGCGTGCACGGCCAGCCCAGCACCACGGTCAGCCGGTCCGGTTCGAACGTGAGCCGGTCGGCGGCACCGGGCACGCCCGCCCGCGGCGCGGGCAGCAGCGCGACGCCCGCGGGCACCACCTTCGCGATCACCTCGTGCGGGGTGGGGTGCGGATCGGTCATCCCGCCCCAGCGGAACACCAGCGGCCCGGCGGGCACCCAGCCGCGCGGCGGCGCCCCGGCCAGCACCGGTTCCACCCGGCCGTCGGGGGAGTACCGCAGCAGCGCGGCGAGGGGCAGCCAGCTCGGCCCGCCCCGCTGGTCCGGGACGAGGGTGAACTCGGCGTGGACCCCGTGGCGGATCAGCCCGGTGGCGGACACCACGTCGTGCCCGAGCAGCGCCGCGAGCTTGCCGAGCCACTGCGGGGAGGCCGGTTCCGGGTGCGCGGGCACCAGCTGGATCCGCTCCCGCACCGCGTGCGGGAACCGCCGGAGCAGCGCCGCCACCTGGTGCGGTGCGATGGCGGGGCCCTGCGGCCCGCCGAGCACGATGCGCGGGTGCTCCGCGGACACCGCGACCGCGTGCCACACCTCGTCGGCGGTGGTCTCCGCGGTCGCCGAGGCCGCCAAGCCCGCCGGGACCGGTTCCGCGTGCAGTCCGCCATCGTGCACCGCGCCGCGCGGCAGCAGCGCCTCCCACGGCGGCTGCGGGTAGCGCGCGCTGTGCAGTTCGCCCGCACCCCCGCCGGCCGGGAACCGCACCCAGCCGTGGTGGTCGGCGCCGGTGAAGATCGAGCCGCCCGCGACGAAGGTGACCGGGCCGTCCGGGGCGTACACCTCGACGGCGAACTCGCGCGCCAGCTTCTGCGCGGTGGACCGGCCCCGGCCGTCGAGCCTGCCCGCCCCGGAGATCGCCAGCCACAGCCGCGGCGGGCCGGTGCCCGCGTCCTTGGCGCGGGCCGCGGCGGTGGTGACCGCCGTCCGGCTGGCGTGGCGCAGCGCGGCGCGGAATCCGCTCGCGCGCACGGCTTCGGCCGCTGCCAGCACGAGGCCGTCGCCGGGCGCCACGGGCACGGCGCCGAACACGCGCTGCTCGGTCTCATCGCCGCCGGAGGAGTGCAGGATGAGCACCGTCGAGCCCTGCGGCCGGACGATCAGATCGCGGACCCGGACGGGTTCGACTTCCGGTTCTGACATCGACCTGCTCTCGTCGTGCGCGCTCGGAGGTCCCACCGGTCGGCACTCGCCGGGGATCGGGAGGATCCACCCGTGGTGCGGCCGCGGTCGGGACGCCGTGCGCGGGGTTCGGTGGGGCAGGGCGGTCGCCGCGCGGCGGCCGCGTGCGCACCATGATCGCATCCGCCGCGCTCGGTGTCGCCGGTCACTCGGAACCCGGCGCGGGCGGGGCGCGGCGGCGCCGATCGGGAGCAGGTCGGGGCCGCGGGATCAGGCGATGTGCTCGGTGCTCCCGGGCTCGCAGCCGCAGTCCGCGGGGCGGTCGCGCTCCTGCACGACCCGCCCGTCCTGCAGGGCGATGACCCGGTCCGCGTGGGCGGCGGTGGCCGGGTCGGCGGAGAACAGCACGAGGGGCAACCCGAACTCCGCGCAGCGCCGGCGCAGCAGCCGCAGGTGGTGCCTGCCGGTGATCGCGTCGAGCCCGGCGGTCGGGTCGTCGACCAGCAGCAGGTCGGCCCGTTGCAGCACGGTGCGGGCCACCGCGACGCGCAGCTCCTCGGCGCGGGTCAGCGTCGGGGTGGCGCGGTCCAGCAGCTCCCGCACGTCCAGCAGGTCCAGCGCGCGCTGCAGCAGGTCCGGGTCCGCGCGCCTGCCCGCGGTGTCCAGCGGCAGCAGCAGGTTGTCGGCCACGTCGAGCTGGGGCAGCAGGTTCGCCTGCCGGTAGACGACGCCGATCCGGGTGCGGCGGAACTCGGTGCGGGCGGCCTCGTCGAGCGCGGTCAGCTCGGTGCCCGCGATCCGCACGGTGCCGCGGGTGGGCCGTTCCAGACCGGCCAGGCAGCGCAGCAGCACGCTCTTGCCGGAGCCCGCGGGGCCGACCACGGCGGTGCAGCGCCCGGGTGCGGCCCGGAGGGTCACGTCGTGCAGCGCGGGGCGGCGGGCCGTCCCGAACTCCTTGCTGATCCCGTCGGCGATCACCGCGCCGCCGGTCATCGGGCATGTCGCGGACACGGGGTCCTCCTCCTCGTCGTGGGCGCGCCCGGCTTCGGCCGCGGCGTGCGCCCCACCGTCGTCGACCGCGGGAGCCGGGCGGATCAGCACATCGGCCAGGAGCCCTCCTACCGGAGGATGAGATCGGGCGCGCCTCCCTCCTCCGAGACGTCCGGGGAGCGGTCGGGTTGCGCGGGCCGGGTCCGCCGGGCGCGGGGGTGGATGCGCGAACGGCCGCGGTCGTCCGCTGCGTGGAGCGGGCGACCGCGGCCGCGTGGTTCGTCAGCCGCCGGGCCGGGCCGGGTCAGGCGGAGGCGGCCAACCAGGTGGAACGCCCCGCGTGGGTGGGTACCCAGCAGCCTTTCGCGGAGGCCCGGTCCTCCTCGGGGTCCTCCAGCGCCAGTGCCGCTTCGACCACTTCGTCCGCGGACCCGGTGGTCCGCCACAGCACGGTCTTCGGGAACAGGACGTCCGGCTCGTCGCCCGGGATGCGGGCGGCGTCGGCCTCGTCCTCGCCGTAGAGCTGCACGATGTCGATCACGCCGTGGTGCACCCGGATCCCGACGACGGCGATGAGGGTGCCGTTCGCGTCGCGGGGGTGCGCGAAGTGGAAGTCGCGGGCGATGAGTGCCTGCAAGCCGTCCGTTATGTCGTTCATGACGCCACCGAGGGTTCTGCGCGAGCGCTGGTCGATTGCGGGGGTCGGGGCGGGGGTCAGACGATCAGGTCGTCGAACTCGCCGTCCTTGGCACCTGACAGGAAGGCCGCGATCTCCTCCCTGGTGTAGATGAGCGCGGGCCCGTCGGGGTAGCGGGAGTTGCGGACGGCGATGTCTCCGTCGAGCAGGGAGGCCAGCTCCACGCAGTTGCCCACCGAGCCGCTGTGCGCGCTCTTGCGCCAGGACGCTTCGGGCAGGTTCCCTGCGATCATTCCGTTTCGGATCTCCGGCATCGAAGTTCCCAGCCTTTCCCCGAGTTGCTTGCAACGACCAGATGCACGTGCATCCGATCGTGCAAGGACCGTATCACTGAACGTTGGAATGATGTATGCACGTGCAGACGCACGGACGCCCGGGTAGGTGACGCAGAGGTCCATTGTGATCACGGAGCGTCGAACTGTTGCGGCCACAATCGCAGATTAATCCTGCATATGGCTTCGTGCAGGATCAGGCATCGCGGAAGCCCGCGTAACAGATCGCGGAAAATTGTGAGGCAACTCACAGAAAGAAGGACGCGCGGGTCAGCTCGCGTTCCCGAGCGCCTTGCGCGCTGCTTGCAAGGTCTTGCGGGTCGCCTCCGGCGTGTGCGCATCGACCGCGAGCCGGTGGCTGACCTTGCTGTAGAGCTCCACGTCCTCCGGCTTGTCCAGGTACAGCGCGCCCGAGAGGTGCTCCAGGTAGACGATGTCCGGGATCTCCTGCTCGGCGAACCGCAGGATCGTGAACGCGCCCTCCGCCCCGGAGCGGCCCAGGTCGAACGGCAGCACCTGCAACGAGATCGTCGGCAGCTTGATCACTTCCAGCAGGTGGTCGATCTGCTCGCGCAGCACGTCCACGCCGCCGATCGGCCGGTGCAGCACCGACTCGTCGATCACCGCCCACAACCGCGGGGCGTTCGGCTGGGTGAACAGGCGCTGGCGGTGCATCCGCAGCCGAACCCGGCGCTCCACCTCTTCCTCCACGGCCTCCGGCCGCCCCTGGCTGGCGATGGCCCGCGCGTAGTCCTCGGTCTGCAGCAGGCCGGGCACGAACTGGATCTCGTAGGTCTGGATCCGCGACGCCGACTCCTCCAGCCCCACGTAGTCCTGGAACCAGGACGGGACGAGGTCGCTGTAGCGGTGCCACCAGCCGGGCTGGTTGGACTGGCGGACGAGTTCGAGGAAGGAGCTGCGCTCGCCCTCGTCGGACACCCCGTACAGGGTCAGCAGGTCGGCGACGTCGCGTTCCTTGAATCCGACCCGGCCGAGCTCCAGGCGGCTGATCTTGGACCCGGAACCGCGGATCTCGTACCCCGCGTCCTCGCGGGAGATGCCGCTGGCCTCGCGCAACCGGCGCAACTGGCTCCCCAGAACCAGGCGACGCGCGGTGGGGCCGCCACTCGCGGCACCATCCGTGGTCACGTCCAGACCTCCCGAATCACGCACGGTCGTTTCCATCGACACATCGTCGTACCAGCGGTACGCACCGTTACCCGGCATGGCAGTCTAGCCCATCTCACCGCACCGCCCGCGAAGGTTGTGAACCGTTCCAGCAGGTCGAAGGCGCATGATCAACATCCCCGGTGAATCCCCAGTCACCCCAGCCAGAACAGTATCGGCGCACGATCGCGCCGAGCGCAATGCCCGATCGTCGGTACCGATCGCTACGCTCACCGGCGTGTTCACCGCCTCGACCGTCAACGTCAACGGATTGCGCGCCGCAGCGAAGAAGGGATTCGTCGAGTGGTTGTCCGGAACCACCGCCGACGTGATCTGCCTGCAGGAGACCCGCGCCGAACCGGATCAGCTGCCCGCCGCCGTCCTCGAACCCGACGGCTGGTTCCCGCTGCTCGCGCCCGCCGCCGCGAAGGGCCGCAGCGGTGTCGCGCTGTACTCGCGGGTCGAACCCACCGCCTCCCGGATCGGTTTCGGCAGCGAAGAATTCGACGACAGCGGCCGTTACGCGGAGATCGAACTGCCCGGACTCGTCGTCGCCAGCCTCTACCTGCCCAGCGGTGAGGTCGGCACGGAACGCCAGGACGAGAAGGAGCGGTTCATGGCGGAATTCCTTCCGCACCTCGATTCGCTCCGCACCCGCGCGCGCGAAGACGGCCGCGAAGTCCTGGTGTGCGGGGATTGGAACATCGCGCACCGCGAGGACGACCTGAAGAACTGGAAGGCCAACCGGAAATCCGCGGGATTCCTGCCGGAGGAAAGGGAATGGCTCAGCCGCGTCTTCGACGAACTCGGTTACGTCGACGTGTTCCGCGCCCGGAATCCCGAAGGCCCCGGTCCGTACTCGTGGTGGTCGTACCGCGGGAAGGCCTTCGACAACGATTCCGGCTGGCGCATCGACTACCAGGTCGCCACCCCGGGGCTCGCGGAACGGGCCACCAGCGCCGTCGTCGAGAAGGCGCCGTCGTACGACAAGCGCTGGAGCGACCACGCGCCGGTCACCGTCACCTACGACCTCTGATCGCGCGCACGGCGCAGCGATCGCCGTCGGCCTCCGGGCGGGCAGGACCCGTCCGGCCCGCCCGCGCCGCGCCCGCCCGCCGGAGCCGCCCGCGCCGACCGCCGCCCACGGGCGCTCGGGCACCGCGGTGATCGGGAACTGCTCGTCTACGCTCGACGGCATGCCCGACACGCAGTACGAAGACCTGCTCCGCCACGTGCTCGACCACGGCACCCGCAAAGCGGACCGCACCGGCACCGGCACCCGGTCGATCTTCGGGCACCAGCTGCGCTACCGGCTCTCCGACGGCTTCCCGCTGATCACCACGAAGAAGGTGCACTTCCGCTCGGTCGCCCACGAGCTGCTGTGGTTCCTGCGCGGCGACCCGAACGCCACCTGGCTGCAGGAGCGCGGCGTGAAGATCTGGGACGAGTGGGCGGCGCCGGACGGCGACCTCGGCCCGATCTACGGCGTGCAGTGGCGGTCCTGGCCCACGCCGGACGGCGGGCACGTCGACCAGATCTCCGAAGTGCTGCGCACGCTGCGGGAGAACCCGGACTCCCGGCGGATCATCGTGTCCGCGTGGAACGTCGCCGACCTGCCGCGGATGGCGCTGCCGCCGTGCCACGCGTTCTTCCAGTTCTACGTCGCCGACGGCCTGCTCTCCTGCCAGCTGTACCAGCGCAGCGCGGACCTGTTCCTCGGCGTGCCGTTCAACATCGCCAGCTACGCGCTGCTGACCAGCATGATCGCCGATCAGGTCGGGCTCGGTGTCGGCGACTTCGTGTGGACCGGCGGGGACTGCCACATCTACGACAACCACGAGGAGCAGGTCCGGACCCAGCTCGCGCGGGACGCGCGGCCGTTCCCGCGGCTGGAGCTGAAGCCGGCGGAGAGCCTGTTCGACTACACCTACGAGCACATCTCGATCGAGGGCTACGACCCGCATCCGGGCATCAAGGCGCCGGTGGCGGTGTGATCGGCCTCGTCTGGGCCCAGTCGACGACCGGTGTCATCGGCCGCGACGGCACGATGCCCTGGCACCTGCCGGAGGACCTGAAGCACTTCCGCACCACGACCGCGGGCGCGACCGTGCTGATGGGCCGGCGCACCTGGGAATCGCTGCCGCCGCGGTTCCGCCCGCTGCCGGGCCGCCGCAACCTGGTGCTCTCGCGCACCCCGCAGGACGGTGCGGAGACCTTCCCCGACCTGGCCGCGGCGCTCGCCGCGCCGGAGGGGGACGTGTGGGTGATCGGGGGCGCCGCGGTGTACCGGGCGGCGCTGCCGCTCGCGGACCGGATCGTGGTCACCGAGATCCGGGAGCGCTTCGACGGCGACACCGTCGCGCCCGACGTGGGCCGCCCGCCGGACTCGACCGGTGACTGGCAGGAGTCCAGCACGGGGCTGCACTACCGCTTCCTCACCTGGGGCTGACCGGAACGGCCGTTCACCCGGGCGGGCCCGGCGGGCATGATCGGGTGGTGGACGACGAAGACCTGATCGCCGAGCGCACCCCGCTGCCCGACGCCATCGGCGGGCGGCTGCGGGAGCAGCTGGTGTTCCTCGCCGAGGTGGACAAGCTCAAGACCGTGCTGCGCCAGTCCCCGCTGGCCGCGGCGGACCGCAGGGAGAACGACGCCGAGCACTCCTGGCACCTGGCGCTGATGGTGTCGGTGCTGGCCGAGCACTCCGACGAACCGATCGACGTCGGGCGCACCGTCGAACTCGTCGTGCTGCACGACCTGGTCGAGATCTACGCCGGGGACACCCCGCTCTACGACGACGCGGGCCGGGAGAGCCAGCAGGAGCGCGAACAGGCCGCCGCCGACCGGCTGTTCGGCCTGCTGCCCGCCGACCAAGCGGCGCGCTTCCGCGGCCTGTGGGACGAGTTCGAGTCCCGCGGTTCACCGGAGGCGCGCTTCGCGAAGGCCGTGGACCGGGTGCAGCCGCTGCTGCTGAACTGGCTGGCGCGCGGCGGGACCTGGCGGACGCCCGGCGTCACCGCCGACACCGTGCGCGCCCGCAAGGCCGTGATCGGCGAAGCCTCCACTCCACTGTGGACGATGGTGCGGGAGCTGATCGGCGAGGGCGAGCGCCGCGGCTGGGTCAGCCCGGGGGAGTGACGCCGAGCCCGGGCGCGCCCCGCGCGGAGCGCGCCCGGAACCCGTTCAGCGGACCGCGTCGAGCGCGTCGATGAGCCCCGCGCCGTAGAACCCGGCGCCGGTCGCACCGCCCGCGCACACCGCGTCCGGCTGCCCGTCGCCGTCCGGGTCGTAGCCCTCCGGGCACGGCAGCGCGTCGGCCTGCCCCGACAGCGCGCCGGTGACCTGCGGGGCGCTCCACTCCGGGTGGGTGGCGCGCAGCAGCGCGACCACGCCCGCCGCGTGCGGGGAGGCCATCGAGGTGCCCTGCATCCAGCCCCAGCCGCCGCCGGGAACGCTGGAGAGGATGCGGCCGTTCGCCGACGGCGTCTGCGGGATCTGCCGCGCGTCCCCGCCCGGCGCGGTCACCGCGACCGAACCGAGCCCGTAGTTCGAGAAGTACGACTTCACCGCGTCCGAACCCACCGAGGACACCGCGACCACGCCCGGCAGCTCACCGGGCAGCGCCGCGCAGTCGTGCCCGGCCCACCGGTCCTGCTGCGGCCCGCCGTTGTTCGGGCTGTCCGTGTCGTGGATCGGCTGCGACAGGTCCCAGCCGCTGTTGCCCGCCGCCGCGACCGTCACCACGTCGTGCCCCGCCGCGTAGGCCGCGGCCCGGCGTACCGCTTCCGCGCCCGCGCGCTGGTCCGGGTCGCTCTCGCACCACAGGTACCAGGGGTCCACGAAGTAGGAGTTGTTCGTGACGTCGATGTCGTGCTCGGCGGCCCACAGGAACCCGCACACCGCGTACTCGGGGTAGATGAACCCGTCGTCGTCGATCACCCGCACCGAGGCGAGGCTCGTGTCCGGGGCGACGCCCGCCACACCGACCCCGTTGCGGGCGGCGGCGATGGTGCCCGCCACGTGGGTGCCGTGCGCCTGGGTGTCGTCGGCCGGGGCCCACGCCTCGACCGCGGTGTCCGGGATGCCGTCGCGGGCGCAGCTCACCGACTTCGACAGGTCCAGGTTCGGCTTCAGGTCGGGGTGTTCCGGGTCGATGCCGTAGTCGAGGACGCCGACGGTGACGTCCGGGCTGCCGGTGGAGATCTCGTGCGCCCGGTTGGCCCCGATCAGCGGCAGGTCCCACTGGTCGGCTTCCAGCGGTTCCCGGTCCGCGGCGGCGGTGGCGGGTCCTGGCGCGGCGGTCCCCTCCAGCACCTCCAGCCGGGTGCTGGGGGATGCGGGCGGCAGCTGCTCCGCCAGGTTCCGGCTGGCCCCCGCCTGGTCGACCGCGGGTTGCGCGCGCACGACGGCCGCGAACCCGGGGTCGGTGGAGGTGGCGAGCACGACGCCGATCTGCGGCCAGCTGTGCACGACGGAACCGCCGACGGCGCGCACCGAGTCCTCGGTCAGGCGCAGCCCGTCGCCGGTGGGGCCCAGCACCACGAAGTGGGCGGGCGGTGCGGTCGCGGCCGTCGCCCCCGGCGCGGCGGTGGCGGTCCGGGCGACGCCGGTCGGGACGGCGGCGACGGCCGGGACCAGCAGGCTCAGCGCCAGCGCGGAACCCGCCAAGCGCAGGTGCTTCCCGCGCGGGCGCGGTGTCGATCGTTGTGGTGACACGTGTCCTCCCACGGCACTCTCGTACCGAGCGATCAGTGACTGATCGTCGGATGATCCGCCCACTCGGCGGGCTTCGACAGGGCGAAAAGGAGCAATCCGGCGGGGGAACCGGGTGGTGGTCGGCGCCGGTCCGCGCGGGCTCCCGCCGGGCCGCCCGATCCGGTGGCCGCCGCTAGGGCCGGACGAGTCAATGCCTTGCCAGTCTTGCCACTCGACCGAGTTATGGCACTCGTCACCGGCTCGGGCCGCGCCTATTCGTTGCATCGTGCGAGTCCGAAGGCGCATACCGGATGCGATCAGTGATAACGCTCGCTTCGGGTACCCGGTGCGGGACCGGTTCGGGGGGTAAATAGGATCTTTGCGTCGTGTCCGGTTTACGCAACGCGATCGTGGTGTTCACACACGATCGGTACGGTCCGCAACCGGGTTGAACGAGATCTGTGACCCGTACGGGTTAACCGTCAAGGGAGGCAACGCTCGTGCGTAGCCGATTTGCTCGCATGATCAAGCGGGTGCTGGTGTCGGCGCTGCTGCTGGCCAGCGCGGTCCTGACCACCGCGCTCCTCGGCACCGCCACGGCGCAGGCCGCGGGCAGCGGCCAGGTCCTCGCGCAGGGCACCGCCCTCGCGGGCGCCGCCACCCCGGTCGGCATCGCCGCAGTCGGCTTCGGCATCGTCGGCATGCTCGCCGGCGTCCTCCGCCGCAAGAAGATCGAGATCCAGCCGGAGAACCAGCGCAAGGGCTGACCGCACGCCCGGCGCGGCGCACCGGCCTCCACCGGGAAGCGCCACCCGGTCCCCCCGCCGCCGCGGACCTTGCGAGAATCGACGGGTGAGCAGCGACGACTCGGCCACCCAGAACCCGCACACCTCCGCAGGCGGCTCGGCGCCCGGGCGCGGACCCCGCGTCCTGTCGGGCATCCAGCCCACCGCCGACTCCTTCCACCTCGGCAACTACCTGGGCGCCCTGCGGTCCTGGGTGCGGATGCAGGCCGACCACGACGCGTTCTACTGCGTCGTCGACCTGCACGCGATCACCGTCGCGCAGGACCCGGCGCTGCTGCGCGAACGCACCCGCGTCTCGGCGGCGCAGTTGCTGGCCCTGGGCATCGATCCCGACGCGTCCACCCTGTTCGTGCAGAGCCACGTCCCCGAGCACGCCCAGCTGAGCTGGGTGCTCGAATGCCTCGCCGGGTTCGGCGAAGCGGGCCGGATGACCCAGTTCAAGGACAAGTCCGCTCGGCAGGACGCCGACCACATCAGCGTCGGGCTGTTCACCTACCCGGTGCTGCAGGCCGCGGACATCCTGCTGTACCAGGCGAACCAGGTCCCCGTCGGCGAGGACCAGCGCCAGCACCTGGAGCTCACCCGCAACCTCGCGCAGCGGTTCAACTCCCGCTACGGCGACACCTTCACCGTGCCCTCCGCGCACATCCCGAAGGAGGCCGCCAAGATCCAGGACCTGCAGGACCCGTCGGCGAAGATGAGCAAGTCCCAGCCGAGCGGCGTCGTCGACCTCCTGGAGGACCCGAAGCGCTCCGCCAAGAAGATCCGCTCCGCGGTCACCGACAACGAGCGCGAGATCCGCTACGACCCGGAGCAGAAGGCGGGCGTGAGCAACCTGCTCGCCATCCACTCGGCGCTGACCGGCCGCACCATCGACGAGCTGGTCGCCGAGTTCGACGGGAGTGGCTACGGCGACCTGAAGAAGGCCGTCGGCGAGGCGTTCGTCGAGTTCGCCGTCCCGTTCCAGGAGAAGGTGCACGGCTACCTCGCCGACCCGGCCGAGCTGAACAAGGTGCTTGCCCGCGGCGCCGAGCACGCCCGCGAGGTCGCGACCGAGACCCTGCGGGTCACCTACGAGCGCGTCGGCTTCCTCCCGCCGCTGGCCGGCTGACGGCGCGCCGATCTTGCGCTGACGAGATCATTCGGCGGTAGCCTCAGGCCCGTTCGGGGCAACGCGTCCGTCCCGGACGGGCCTGGAGGTGACCCGTGACCGATCGCAGCCAACCCGCGCGCGCCGCCACGACCGGGGGAGGCCCCGGTCTGCTGGAGCGGTTGCGCCGGGACCATCCCTGGCTGGACCGGCTGATCCGCGCCGCGGCGCGCTACCAGAGCCAGTACGGCGACTACTACGCCGCGGCGATCACCTACTTCAGCGTGCTGGCCCTGGTGCCGCTGCTGATGATCTCCTTCGCGGTGGCGGGTTTCGTGCTCGCGGGCAACCCGGACCTGCTGGAGCAGCTGCGGTTGTCGATCACCGAGGCGGTCCCGAACCGCGAGATGAGCGGCATGCTCAACCAGGTCGTGGGACAGGCGATCGAGCAGGCGGGCACGGTCGGGGTCATCGGGCTGCTCGTCGCCCTGTACTCCGGGCTGGGGTGGATGACGAACCTGCGCGAGGCGTTGACCGCGCAGTGGAGCCAGCAGCAGCAGGCCCCGCCGCTGCTCAAGCGACTCGCCTCCGACCTGGTGTCGCTGATCGGGCTGGGGTTGGCGATGGCGGTGTCGTTCGGGCTCAGCGCCCTCGGCGGTGGCGTCGGGCGGGCGCTGTTCGCGGCGCTGGGGATCGGGAACACCTGGCCCGCGCGGATCGGGCTGTCGCTGCTCGCGATCCTGCTGTCGCTGGGGGCGGGCTGGCTGGTGTTCATCTGGGTGCTGGCGCGGCTGCCGCGGCTGCCGGTGTCGTTGCGCAGCGCCGTGTGGGGCGGGCTGTTCGCGGCGATCGGCTTCGAGGTGCTCAAGCAGGTCGGGGTGGTGTACCTCGGCAGCGTCACCGGGTCGCCCGCGGCGGCCGCGTTCGGTCCGATCCTGGGTCTGCTGGTGTTCGCGTACCTGACGTCGCGGTTCATCCTGTTCGTCACGGCGTGGACCGCGTCGTCGGCGGAGAACGAGCACCGCGCGCTGCCGGAACCGCCGCCGCCCGCGGTGATCCGGCCGCAGGTGCGGGTGGTCGGTGCGGGGGCGAAGTCCTCGGCCGCGCTGTTCGGGCTCGGTGCGCTGGTCGGTTGGTCGTTGCGCCGCCGCTGAGGTGACCGCGGGGCCCACCCGGCCAGGTTCGGGGCGAGGCCGGGTGAGCCGTGGCGCGGGGCGCGGGGCGGCCGCCGCGGCGGCGGACCGGCAGCCGCGGGGGGGGGCGCCAGGCCGCCGGGGCGCGCGGGGCGGAGCGTCCCGGGCGCC
>NZ_JAIUKC010000084.1:16452-24916 GCF_020177435.1 Saccharopolyspora sp. 7B
GGGGGGGGGGGGCGCCGCCGCGGGGGGGGGGGGGGGGCCCCCCGGGCCGGGGGGGGGGGGGGGGGGGGGGCGCGGGCCCCCGGGGGGGGCCCCCCCCCCGGGGCCGGAGTCGGCGACCGGCTCGGGGTAGCACCGTCCGGGCGGTCCGAGCTGCGTCTTCCGGGGACCGCCCGCCGCTCGACTCCTACCAACGAGAATGCCGGGTTCCGGTTCCGGTCGGACCGGTGCGATTACCCGAGTACTACCTAGCCCGTCCGGGTGATCAGGTCACGGATGGTCCGGCCCGCGGTTCGCCGCGCGCCGGGCCGCGGCGAGCCGGGAGCGGCGCCTGCGCAGCACCGCGAACGCCCCGGCGACCACGATGATCAGCACGGCCAGCGCCGTCAGCGGCACCCCGACGGTGCCGAACATGGGCGAGCTGGGCAGGTCCCCGTCCGCGGCGGCCTGGGCGGCGGGCTCCTCGGGCTCCTCGGACGGCTCCGGTTCGGTGACCAGCTCGCCGACCGAGGTGCCGGGCGGGAGCGAGAAGCCGTGGTCGAGCAGCTGCATGGTGAACTTCGACTGCCGGACCGGCTTGTTCTCCCCGCGCATCAGCACCGCGACGAGCCGCCTGCCGTCGCGTTCGGCGGCGGCGATGAACGTGTGCCGGGCGTCGTCGGTGAACCCGGTCTTGCCGCCGAGCGCGCCCGGGTAGTTCCACAGCACCGCGTTGTCGCTCTCCACCGGCAGCGGCGGGCCACCCGGCTTGCCGGGCAGCGTGGTCTCGCGGACCGATTCGGCGTGCGCGAACTCGGGGTGCCGCATGGCCTCCCGGAAGATCAGCGCCAGGTCGTAGGCGGAGGTGCTCATCCCCGGGCCGTCCAGCCCGGACGGGGTGGCGGCGCGGGTGTCGTGCGCGCCGAGTTCGTCGGCGAGCGCGTTCATCTTCCGCACGGTGTCGTCGATGCCGCCGAGCTTCCTGGCGAGCGCGTGCGCCGCGTCGTTGCCGGACTGCATGATCAGCCCGGCCAGCACCTGCTCGACGCTGTAGGTGGTGCCGGGTTCCAGGCCGACCCGGCTGCCTTCCTGGTCGGCGTCGTCCTGGGTGACCACGAGCGTGTCGGAGAGGTCGAGCTCGCGGATCGCGACCAGCGCGGTGAGCACCTTGATGGTGGACGCAGGCCGGTGCCGGGCGTGCGGGTCGCGGGCCGCGAGCACTTCCCCGGTGTCCAGGTCGGCCAGCACCCACGACTGGGAAGCGATCGGGTCCAGCGCGGCCGGCGGTGCGCCGGGCGCGTTGATCTCGCCGCACTCGCCGAGCCGCGCACCGCCGACCGGCTCGTCCGGCACCGGCAGCGGTTCTGGGACGGGTTCGCCCGGAGCCGGGACCTCGGAGGTGTCGACGGCGGGCGGCGGAGCGGCGGCACCGGGGCACCCCGCCGGTTCCTGCGCGGCTGCGGTCAGCGGCGCGCCGCCCAGCAGCACGAGCGCGGCGCACCCGGCGGCGACGAGCCTGCCCGCGACGCGCCGCACGTCCGCGGCATTCGGTGCGAATGCCGGATTTCTCGGCGGGAAGGGGTGGGATGTGCGGACCGGGGCGACCGGGTGGTGAGCTCTCGCGGGCACGCGCTCAGGCTAGCGAACCGGATCCCGCCGCGACCCCCGGTCCGCCGGAAACCCTTCGGTTCTGTGGTCGGGCGGCGGGACCCCACGGCCTGCTTTCCCACCTCTGCCGGGCAGCACGGGGATGGCGGAACCGCAGCGGTTTCCCCGCTGGAGGTCGATGTCCACTGCGTCGGTCCGTGCACGGGGAAGTCGCCGTCCTCGCGGGGAAAGGCCTGCGACCCCGCGGGTGGTCGCTCAGCGGATCCGCCGCTGACCGGGGGACGGCGCGGCCCGCCGCGCGGGATCGAGGACCGTTCGCCGGAGGCCGCGGAGCGCGCCGGGCGGGCGCCCACCCGCCGAGAGCCGGCTCACTCGGGAGCGAGAGCCGGCCCACTCGGCAGCGAGAGCTGGGCCACTCGGGAGGTGGGCGCCGGGCCGGGCCGCCGGATGCGGGGAGATACTGCCCCCGTGACGTTCTCCCGCCGTACCGCCCTGTTCCTGCTCGCCTTCGGCGTGTGGTCGTGGCTGCTGTGGCCGACGTTCTTCCGCAACATCTGGGTGAGCGAGAACTCCTGGCAGGCCGGTTCCCCGACGCCGTTCCTCTACGTGCACTTCGTGATCGCCGCGGTGTCGCTGGTCCTGGGCACCGCGATCGGCGTGCTGGGCTGGCGCGCGTTCCGCGCGACCCGCCGCTGACCCTCCGGCGCGCCCTACCCGGCGTCCGGCGCGGTTCCCGCCCCGCCCTGCAGCGCGGCGAGCGTCAGCACGTTCCCGCCGATGCCCCAGCCGCCGTCGGCGACGTCCTCCACGAGCACGAGCGTGGTGGCGCGGGCCCGTTCGCCGAAGACTTCGGCGTAGAGGTCGGTGACGCGGTGCACGAGCCGTTCCTTCTGCTCGGCGTCGAGGGTTCCGGCGGGCACCTTCAGGTTCGCGAACGGCATGTCTTCCTCCTCCAGCAGATCGTCGCGCTTCCGGTCAGGCCGCGTTGCCGTGCGGGTCGGCGGCGTCGAGGGCGGCCACCACCTGGTCGAACTCGCCGCGGACCTCCGAGTAGCGCAGGAACTTGACCCGCTCGACGAGGATCTCCCGCGCGTCGGGGTCGGCTTCCAGCAGCGCCATCACCTCGTCGATGAACTCGTCCAGCGGCATCGCGTGCGCGCTCTCTCGGTGCCCGGGCATCAAGTCGGTCTGCACCGCCGGCGGCGCCAGCTCCTGCAGCCGCACGCTGGTGCCCCGCAGTTGCAGCCGCAGCGATTCGGTGAGCATGTGGATCGCGGCCTTCGAGGCGTTGTAGCTGGGCGTCACGCGCAGCGGGGTGAACGCGAGACCAGAACTCACGGTGAGGATGGTCGCGTCCGGCCGCCCCTGCAGGTGCTCGATGAACTCGGCGATGAGCCGGATCGGCCCGAGCACGTTGGTGGCGATGACGTCCTCCGCCGATTCGAGGAACCCGGCGGGGTCCCGCCAGTTCTCGGCGCGCATGATGCCCGCCATCGGGACGAGCACGTTCAGGTCGGGGTGGCGTGCCAGCACCTCGGCGGACGCGGCGCGGATGCTCGCCGGGTCCAGCGTGTCGATCCGCTGGGTGTCGATGCCGGGGTGCTCGGCGGCGATCTGCGCGAGGAGCTCCTCGCGCCTGCCGCCGACGATGACGGTGTTGCCCTTCTCGTGGAAGCGCAGCGCGAGGGCCAGGCCGATGCCGCTGGTGGCGCCGGGGATGAAGAGGGTGTTTCCGCTGATGTGCATGCCACGAGTCTGCGGCGGTGCCGTCCTCACGTGCAGAGATCGGTTATCGGGGGATCGGCGGTCCCTGGTCGGCGTCACCGGCCGGGTCCATGCTGGTGGCATGGATCGACCCGCGCTCGCCACCTTCCTCACCCGCCGCCGCGAGGCGCTGCGCCCCGCGGACGTGGGCCTGCCCCCGGGCGCGCGCAGGCGCACCCCCGGGCTGCGGCGGGAGGAGGTCGCCTCGCTGGCGGGGATGTCCACCGACTACTACACGCGGCTGGAGCAGCGCCGCGGCCCGCACCCGAGCGCGCAGCTGCTGACCGCGCTGGCCAGGGCGCTGCGGCTCAGCGACGACGAGCGGGACTACCTGTTCCAGGTGGCCGGGCACAATCCCCCGCGGCGGGTCCTGGCGTCGGCGCACGTGGCCCCGGCGCTGCTGCGGGTGCTGGACCGGCTGGACGACACGCCGGCGCTGATCCTGTCCCCGCTGGGGGAGACGCTGGTGCAGAACCGGATGGCCTGCGCCCTGCTCGGCGACCGCTCCGGCTACACGGGGCTGGCCCGCAGCGAGGTCTACCGCTGGTTCACCGACCCGGAGCACGAGCGCCGCATGTACCCGGAGGCCGACCGGGACCGGCAGAGCCGCGCGCAGGTCGCGAACCTGCGGGTCGGCTACGGGCTGCTGGGCGACGCCTCCGCCGCCGGTGACGTGGTGCGGGCGCTGCTGCGGGAGAGCGCGGAGTTCGCCGAGCTGTGGCGGCGCCACGAGGTCGCGAAGCGCTTCGAGGACCACAAGACGCTGCTGCACCCCGAGGTCGGCGCGATCGAGGTGGACTGCCAGGTGCTGTTCACCGAGGACCAGACCCAGGCGCTGCTGGTGCTCACCGCGGCCCCCGGCAGCGACGGCCACGCCAAGCTGGAACTCCTCAACGTCGTCGGCCACGAACGCTTCACCAGCCCCCAGCGCTGACCTGGCGAACGCGGAAGCGCCCCCCCCCCCCCGCGGGGGGGGGGGGGGGGGGGGGGGGGGGGGGCGGGGGGGGGGGGGGGGGGGGGCGGCGCCCCCGGGGGGGGGGCGCGCCCCGCAACGGGGGGGGGTGGGCGCGCGCGGCACCCCCTGGGGGGCGCGCGCGCGCGCCCCCGGGGGCGGTCGGGGTCCGCGCCCTACGGGCGCGTCACCGCCCCCGCCCCCGGGGGGGGGGGGGCGGGCGCTTCGCGGTGTTCGTGCCGGGTCAGCGGCGGCGGAACATGAGGGCGCGCTTGACCTCTTGGATCGCCTTCGTGACCTGGATGCCGCGGGGGCAGGCGTCCGTGCAGTTGAACGTGGTGCGGCAGCGCCACACGCCGTCCACGTCGTTGAGGATGTCCAGGCGCTCCTCGGCGGCCTCGTCGCGGCTGTCGAAGATGAACCGGTGCGCGTTGACGATGGCGGCGGGACCGAAGTACGAGCCCTCCGACCAGTACACCGGGCAGGACGTGGTGCAGGCCGCGCACAGGATGCACTTGGTGGTGTCGTCGAAGCGCGCGCGCTCGGCGACGGACTGGGTGCGTTCGCGGGTCGGCTCGTTGCCCGAGGTGACCAGGTAGGGCTTGATCGCCCGGTAGGCCTCGAAGAACGGTTCCATGTCGACCAGCAGGTCCTTGTGCACCGGCAGGCCCTTGATCGGCTCGACGGTGATCGTCGTCTCGCCGTTCTTGGCCAGCAGGTCCTTCATGAGGACCTTGCAGGCCAACCGGTTGACGCCGTTGATGCGCATCGCGTCCGAACCGCAGACGCCGTGGGCGCAGGAGCGCCGGAACGTCAGCGAGCCGTCCACGTACCACTTGATGTAGTGCAGCAGGTTCAGCACGCGGTCGCTGGGCAGCGCCGGGATCCGGAAGGACTCCCAGTGCAGGTCCTCGTCGACCTCCGGGTTGAACCGCTGGATCTTGACCGTGACCATCGTGGCGCCCTCGGGGATGGGCGGGGCGTCCGAAGGCAGGTCGGTGGTCTGTTCGGTGTTCGTCACGGTTGCGGTCATCAGTACTTACGCTCCATCGGCTGGTACCGGGTGACGACGACGGGCTTGTAGTCCAGCCGGATGTCGGACTGGAAGCCGGTCAGTCCCAGTGGCGCGTTCGGATCCTCGGCGTCGGGCAGCTGCTTGTACGACATGCTGTGGCGCATGAAGTTGGTGTCGTCGCGGGCGGTGTAGTCCTCGCGGGCGTGCCCGCCGCGGGACTCCTTGCGCGCCAGCGCCGCGTTCACCAGCGACTCGGCCAGGTCCAGCAGGAAGCCGAGCTCGATGGCCTCCAGCAGGTCCGAGTTGAACCGCTTGCCCTTGTCGTGCACCGCGATCCGGCCGTAGCGCTCCTTGAGCGCCTGCACGTCCGACAGCGCCTGCTTCAGCGTCTCCTCGGTGCGGTACACCGAGGCGTTGGCGTCCATCGTCTCCTGCAGCTCGGTGCGGATCGTGGCGACCCGCTCCCCGCCGTGCGCGGTGCGCAGGTGCTCGACCATGCCCTCGACGAGCTTGGTGGGCTCCTCCGGGAGTTCCACGTGCTCGTGCGCGTTGGCGTACTCCGCGGCGGCGATGCCCGCGCGGCGGCCGAACACGTTGATGTCCAGCAGCGAGTTCGTGCCCAGCCGGTTCGAGCCGTGCACCGACACGCAGGCGCACTCGCCCGCGGCGTACAGCCCCGGCACGGTGTGCTCGTTGTCCCGCAGCACCTCACCGGTGATGTTGGTGGGGATGCCGCCCATCGCGTAGTGCGCGGTCGGGTACACCGGCACCGGTTCGGTGGTCGGCTCCACACCCAGGTAGGTGCGGGAGAACTCGGTGATGTCCGGCAGCTTCTGCTCCAGCACGTCCGCGCCGAGGTGCGTGACGTCGAGCAGCACGTAGTCCTTGTTCGGACCGGCGCCGCGGCCTTCCAGCACCTCCAGGGCCATGGAGCGGGCGACGATGTCGCGCGGCGCCAGGTCCTTGATCGTCGGGGCGTAGCGCTCCATGAACCGCTCGCCGTCGGCGTTGCGCAGGATGCCGCCCTCGCCGCGGACCGCCTCCGAGATGAGGATGCCCAGGCCGGCCAGGCCGGTCGGGTGGAACTGGTAGAACTCCATGTCCTCCAGCGGCAGGCCCTTGCGGTAGATGATGCCCATGCCGTCACCGGTGAGGGTGTGCGCGTTGGACGTCGTCTTGAAGACCTTGCCGAAACCGCCGGTGGCGAACACGACGGCCTTCGCCT
This sequence comes from Saccharopolyspora sp. 7B, assembly GCF_020177435.1. NCBI lineage: Bacteria > Bacillati > Actinomycetota > Actinomycetes > Pseudonocardiales > Pseudonocardiaceae > Saccharopolyspora > Saccharopolyspora sp. 7B. Next base: position 22,993 of record NZ_JAIUKC010000084.1, read on the forward strand.
CGAACACGTGGATCTCACCGGTGGCGAGCTCGTAGGCCACCGCGCCGGTGCAGACCTGCTCGCCGTCCTCGCCCTCGCTCATGGTGACGTCGAGGACGTAGAACTCGTTGAAGAACTCCACGCCGTGCTTGATGCAGTTCTGGTACAGCGTCTGCAGGATCATGTGGCCGGTGCGGTCCGCGGCGTAGCAGGCCCGGCGCACCGGGGACTTGCCGTGGTCGCGGGTGTGCCCGCCGAACCGGCGCTGGTCGATCTTGCCTTCGGGCGTCCGGTTGAACGGCAGCCCCATCTTCTCCAGGTCGAGCACCGAGTCGATGGCCTCCTTGGCCATGACCTCGGCGGCGTCCTGGTCGACGAGGTAGTCGCCGCCCTTGATGGTGTCGAAGGTGTGCCACTCCCAGTTGTCCTCTTCGACGTTGGCCAGCGCGGCGCACATGCCGCCCTGCGCCGCGCCGGTGTGGGAGCGGGTGGGGTACAGCTTCGTCAGCACGGCGGTGCGGGCGCGCTGGCCCGACTCGATCGCCGCGCGCATCCCGGCGCCGCCGGCGCCGACGATGACCACGTCGTACTTGTGGTGTTGCATGGTCGCCTCCTAGGGCCGCTGGCGAGGCCGTCCGCTCACGGCGTGGCCTCGAAGCCTGCGCTGTGTCGTCAGCCGATGTTCGGGTCGAAGGTGAAGAGCACGAAGGTGCCCAGACCGACCGTGAGCAGGACCGAGACGTACAGCAGCATCTTCAGCCAGAACCGGGTGGCGTCCTTGCGGGAGTAGTCGTTGATCACGGTGCGCAGCCCGTTGCCGCCGTGCAGACCGGCCAGCCACAGCATCGTCAGGTCCCAGAACTGCCAGAACGGGGAGGCCCAGCGGCCCGCGACGAACGCGAAGTTGACCCGGTGCACCCCGCCGTCCAGGAACAGCATGATCAGCATGTGCCCGAGGACCAAGAACAGCAGCAGCACGCCCGACAGGCGCATGAACAGCCAGCTGTAGAGCTCGAAGTTGCTGCGGCGAGCGGCCGGGCGGTGCGGGGACCGGGGCTTGTCGACCGACAGCGGCGCGTCGATGGTGGTCATGGGTCAGTGCCCCCCGAACAGTTCCGTGACGGCGCGCGTGAGCATGCTGATGGCGGCGGGCACGATCAGCACCAGCCACACCACCAGAACGGTCCAGAGCATCGGCTTCTGGTATTTCGGCCCGTTCGACCAGAAGTCGACCAGCATGACGCGGATGCCGTTGAACGCGTGGAACAGCACCGCCGCGAGCAGACCCAGTTCGAACAGGATCATGATCGGGCTTTTGTAGGTTTCGATGACCGTGTCGTACGCCTCGGGCGATACCCGCACGAGAGCGGTGTCCAACACGTGCACGAACAAGAAGAAGAATGTGAGCACGCCCGTGATCCGGTGCGCTACCCACGACCACATGCCCAAGTCACCGCGGTAGAGGGATCCCTTGGCACGAGGGTTGCCCTCGCGCTGGGGGGCCTCCGCCGCGGAGGCGGTGGTGCTGGCCATGGTGGAAGGCCTCCAACGTCGCTGGTGGACTGACGGCCCGTTCGGGAACATGACGACCGGTCCGAGTCGTCGTCATTCGTACGCCCGTCACCGGCCACCTGAACAAGGCCTGGACTTCTCGGATGCTAGACCTGCACCATCCGCGCGGCCTACTCGCCTGTGCTCTGTGTGATCGACCAGACAGGGGCCCCTACCTGGTGGATCGATGTAGAAATCAACTCGTGACACCCGCGCAATGCCCAAGCAGCAGGGTCAAGCCTTAATTTCGAGAGCCACGTCACCGGACGTGCGTGCGCATCGGCCCGCATTTTCCCGCGAAGGGAGCGGGCCGCGGTCCGCGCCCCCCCCGTGGGGGGGGGGGGGGGGGGGGGCCCGGGGGGGGGGGGGGGGGGGGGGGGTTTGGATAGGGGTT
>NZ_JAIUKC010000085.1:0-10549 GCF_020177435.1 Saccharopolyspora sp. 7B
CCACCCCACCCCCGTTTGGGGCCCCACAACCACCCACACCAACCCCCGGGGGGGGTTGTTTGGGGTGCGCTGGTGGTTGTTTAACCCCCCCCGGGGGGGGGGGCGCCCGCGCCCCCCTTTCCCCGGCGCGGGGCGGGGGCCGCGGTCCGCGCCCCGCGATTCGCTCCGATCCGGAGCGGTCACCGGGGCGCGGAGCTGTGCGGCGGTTTTTCGAAAGGGGAATGGCGATGCGGCGAACGGCCGGCCCGGCAGGGGAATCCGGGCGGGGGTGGCGGCGCCCCGGCGCCGCGTTGACCGCGGTGGCGCTGGCGGGGGTGCTGGCGCTGTCGGGCTGCGCCAAGGACGCCCGCGGCGGCGGGGGCGCCGTCGAAGGGCAGCCGTGCCGCACCGAGCAGGCACCGGCGGTGACCGGACCCGCCACCACGTCGAAGCGCGCCGACGCGCCCGCCCCCGACGCGAGCCGGCTGCGGGTGGGGCTGGCGTTCGACATCGGCGGCCGCGGCGACGCGTCGTTCAACGACGACACCGTCGCCGGGCTGGAGCGGGCGAAGTCCGAGATGGGGCTCGCGGAGACCAAGGAGCTCGACGCCGCCGCCGGTGAACCGGAGGACGCCAAGCAGACCCGGCTGCGCCAGCTGGCCCGCGAGGGCTTCAACCCGGTCATCGCCGTCGGCTACGCCTACGCGGACTCGGTGAAGGTGGTGGCCCCCGAGTTCCCGGGCACGAAGTTCGCGCTGATCGACGAGGAGATCGACGGCGTCCCGAACGTCACCTCTCTGGTGTTCGCCGAGGAGCAGGGCTCGTTCCTGGTCGGTGTGATCGCCGCGCACAAGTCGCGGACCTGCAGCATCGGTTTCGTCGGCGGAGTGGAGACGCCGCTGATCCAGAAGTTCCAGGCCGGTTTCGAGCAGGGCGCGAAGGCCGCCGCGCCGGACGTGCGGATCCAGACCGACTACCTCACCCCGGCCGGCGACTTCTCCGGTTTCCAGGACCCGAACAAGGGTTCCGAGGTGACCCGGGGCCAGCTCGACGCCGGCGCCGACGTCGTCTACCACGCGGCGGGCGCCTCCGGGAAGGGCGTGTTCGCGGCGGCGGCCGGGGCGGACGCGATGGCCATCGGCGTCGACTCCGACCAGTACGCGCAGCCGAACGTGGCGCAGTACAAGGACGTGATCATCACCTCGATGCTGAAGCGGATCGACCTGGCCGTGTTCGACTACCTGGCGGCCGTCGCGCGCGGCGACCTGTCCGCGGTGCCGCCGAAGTTCGACCTGTCGATGGACGCGGTCACCTACTCCACCTCCGGGGGGAAGGTGGACGACCTCACCGAGGTCGCCGACGCCTACAAGGCCGCGATCTCCCGCGGCGACATCCAGGTCAGCCCCACCCCGTGACCGCGCGGCGGGGGGGGGGGGGGGCCGGCCGGGGGGGGGCCCCCCGCCCCCCCCGTACACCCCCGCCCCCCCCCCCCCGGCCCGGGGGGGGGGCCCCCCCGCGCCCCCCCCCCGGGGGCCCCCCCCCCCCGCCCGCCCGCGCAGCAGCGCGGAACCGGGACACCAGCGCGCCCGCGCGGAAGCGGAGCGCGTGGAACCGAGCAGCACCGCGCCCGCGCGGAACCGAGCACCGCCACCGCGCGCCGGCGCGGAACCGAAGCAGCCCACCGCGCAGCAGCGCGGCCCGGAGATCCCGCCGCGCGACGGCGCGCGGCCCCGGAGACGGAGTCAGATGAGCACCACCAGACCGGACGATCCCGGTCCGCACCCTGCCGCGCCCGGCACCCCCGAACAGGGGCCGCCCGCCGTGGCGCTGCGCGGCATCACCAAGTCGTTCCCCGGCGTCGTAGCCAACTCCGACGTGCACCTGACCGTGCGCGCCGGCGAGGTGCACGCGCTGTGCGGGGAGAACGGGGCGGGCAAGTCCACCCTGATGAAGATCCTCTACGGCATGCAGTCGCCGGACGAGGGCACCGTGGAGCTCGGCGGCGAGCGGGTGCGGCTGCGCACCCCCGCCGACGCGATCCGGCACGGCGTCGGCATGGTGCACCAGCACTTCATGCTCGCCGACAACCTCACCGTGCTGGAGAACGTGGTGCTCGGCGCCGAGGGCGAGCACGGCATCGGCGCCCGGGCCCGGCGCCGCGTCGTCGAACTCGCCGCGCAGGCCGGGTTCGCGGTGCGGCCCGACGAGCTCGTGGAGCGGCTCGGGGTCGCCGACCGGCAGCGGGTGGAGATCCTCAAGGTCCTCTACCGCGGCGCCCGCACGATCATCCTCGACGAGCCGACCGCGGTGCTGGTGCCGCAGGAGGTCGAGGAGCTGTTCACCACGCTGCGCGCCATGCGGGAGCGCGGCTTCACGTTCCTGTTCATCTCGCACAAGCTGGACGAGGTGCTGGCCATCGCCGACGCGGTCACCGTGCTGCGCCGCGGCACCACCGTGGGCACCGTGCCCGCCGCCGAGGTGAGCACCCGCGAGCTGGCCGAGCTGATGGTCGGCAGCGAACTGCCCGACCCGTCCACCGGCGACTCCACCGTCACCGACCGCCCGGTGCTCACCATCACCGGGCTGTCCGCGGTGGACGGTGAGCGGGCGGTGCTGGACGACGTCGACCTCGTGGTGCGCGCGGGCGAGGTCGTCGGCATCGCGGGCGTCGAGGGCAACGGGCAGACCGAACTCGTCGAAGCCGTGCTCGGGATGCGGCCGATCAGCGCGGGCGGCATCCGGCTCGGCGACACCGACCTGACCCGGCTGTCCACGCTGCGCCGCCGCGCCGCGGGCATCGGCTACGTGCCCGAGGACCGGCACCGGCACGGCCTGCTGCTGGACGAATCGCTGTGGTTCAACCGGATCCTCGGCCACCAGACCCGCCGCCCCGCCGCGCGCGGGCCGTGGCTGGACCGGGCGGGCGCGCGCGCCGACACCGAGCGCATCGTCGCCGAGTTCGACGTGCGCACCCCCGGCATCGACGTGGACGCGGTCGCGCTCTCCGGCGGCAACCAGCAGAAGCTCGTCGTCGGCCGCGAGCTCTCCGGCGACCCGAAGCTGCTCATCGCCGCGCACCCCACCCGGGGCGTGGACGTGGGCGCCCAGGCCGGGATCTGGGCGCACCTGCGCACCGCCAGGGCCGCCGGGCTCGCGGTGCTGCTGATCTCCGCGGACCTCGACGAGCTGATCGGGCTGTCCGACACGATCCGGGTGCTGTTCCGCGGCGCGCTCGTCGCCGAAGCCGATCCGCGCACCGTCACGCCAGAACGGCTCGGCGCGGCCATGACCGGGACGACCGGGGGAGGTGCGGACTGATGGGGGAGAAGCGCTCGACCCTGCTGCCGCCGGTGCTGGCGATCGCGTTCGCGGCGGTGCTGTGCGGCCTGGTGCTGCTGCTGTCCGGGGCGAACCCGATCGCGGCGCTCGGCGAGATGATCACCCAGGTGGGTCGCGGCACCACGGCCGTGGACATCGTCAACACCGCGGCCGCCTACTACCTGGTGGCGCTGGCCGCCGCCGTCGGGTTCCAGATGAACCTGCTCAACATCGGTGTCGAGGGCCAGTACCGGCTCGCGGCGTGCGTGGCGGCCATCGTCGGCGGCTCGCTGAGCCTGCCGTTCGGGGTGCACGCGCTCGTGGTGGTCGTCGTCGGCGCGGCCACCGGTGCCGCGTGGGCCGGCATCGCCGCGCTGTTGAAGGTCTACCGCGGCGTGTCCGAGGTGATCTCCACGATCATGCTGAACGTGCTGGCGGGCGGCGTGATCGCGTTCCTCGTCAAGCAGTTCGGCGAGCTGCGCGGCAACACCCAGGGCACCGCGCTCATCGGCGAATCCGGGCAGGTGCCGGGAATTCCACTCGGCTCGGCCGGAACCGTGTTCGGGCTGGTGCTGCTGGCCGTCGCGGTCGGCGTCGGTTACTGGGTGCTGCTCGGCCGCACCCGGTTCGGGTTCGAGCTGCGCGCCACCGGGCTGTCGCCGACCGCGGCGCTGGCGGGCGGGGTGAGCTCGAAGAAGATGGTGCTGGGCGCGATGCTGCTCTCCGGTGCCGTCGCGGGCCTCGCCGGGCTGCCGGAGATCCTCGGCCGCGACCACACGTTCACCATCACCTTCCCCACCGGCTACGGCTTCGCCGGGCTGGCCATCGCGCTGCTCGGGCGCAACCACCCGGTGGGGGTCGCGTTCGGCGCGCTGCTGTGGTCCTTCCTGGACAAGAGCTCGCTGACGCTGGACAACATCGGCGTACCGAAGGAGATCGTGATCATCTTGCAGGGCACGATCGTGCTGTCGGTCGTCGTCGCCTACGAACTGGTGCGCCGCCGCAGGCTCGACGCCGAGCAGCGCCGCGTCGGCCAGGTCCTGTCCGGAGGTGCGGTATGACCGCCACGCTCACCCCCGACATCGCCCCGCCGGTGGCGCGGCGGCGCCCGATGCCGGGCTGGGGCCGCGCGATGCTGTGGGTCGCCGTCGCGGTCGTCGCGGTGTCCTTCACCTCGTACGCGACCGGGCTGCCGGAGCTGACCGCCTCCGGCACCGTGCAGTCCGCGGTGCGCCTCGGCGTGCCCATCCTGCTCGCCGGGCTCGGCGGGCTGTGGGCCGAACGCGCCGGTGTGATCAACATCGGGCTGGAGGGCATGATGGTCCTCGGCACCTGGGGCGGAGCCTGGGCCGGGTACCAGTGGGGGCCCGTCGCGGGGCTCGTCGCCGCGGCCGCGTTCGGCGCCGTCGGCGGCCTCGTGCACGCCGTGGCGACCGTGAGCTTCGGGGTGAACCACATCGTCTCCGGCGTCGCCGTCAACCTGCTCGGGCTCGGCGTCACCCAGTACCTGGCGAGCCTCGTGTTCGAGCCGATCTCGCAGAACCCGCGGGAATCACCGCCGGTGCCGAAGTTCGACACCTACTCGGCCTACCCCTTCGGGGAATGGTTGCGCTCGCTGGAATCCCTGCAGCGGGTGGGGATCTCCGACGCGGCCGGCATCATCGGCGGGCTCGTCACCGGGGTGTCGCCGCTGACCATGCTCGCGTACCTGCTGGTGCCGGTCAGCTACCTGGTGCTGTGGCGCTCGCCGTTCGGGCTGCGGCTGCGGTCCTGCGGGGAGAACCCGGTCGCCGCCGCCTCGCTGGGCGTGCCGGTGCAGCGGTACAAGTACCTCGCGGTGATCGTCTCCGGGGCGCTGGCCGGGCTCGGCGGGGCCGCGCTCATCCTCAACCCCGGGCAGGCCGGATACCTGGAGAACCAGACCAACAACCGCGGCTACATCGGACTCGCGGCGATGATCTTCGGGAACTGGCGGCCGGGCGGGCTGCTCGGCGGGGCGGCGCTGTTCGGCTACTCCGACGGGCTCCAGCTGCGCAGCGGCGAGACCACGGTGCACGCGCTGTTCTACGCGGCCACGCTGGTGCTGCTGGTCGTCGCGGCCGTGCAGGTGTACCGGCGCCGGTGGTTCGGCGCGGGCACCGCCGCGGTGAGCGCCGCCGTCACGTACTCGGTGTACTGGTACACCGACGAACTGCCGGAGGAGCTGACCGCCTACACCCCGCACCTGGTCACCCTCGTGGTGCTCGCGGCGGCCGCGCAGCACCTGCGGCCACCCGCCGCGATCGGCGTCCCGTACCGCCGCGGCGAGGACTGACCGCGCGTCCGCCGACCGGTCCCGGGCACCGCGCCCGGGGCCGGTCCGCACGGCGGCAGCATTCCCGCGGCGCACGTGCGAAGGTCGTCGGGAAGATCGGAACCAGCTCGGGAGCGGATGTGGACACCATCAACTGGGAGGCCCTGCGGGCCGCGGCGGTCGAGGTCGCGGCGAAGGCGTACTGCCCCTACTCGAAGCTCCAGGTCGGTGCGGCCGCGATCTGCGACGACGGGCGGCTCGTCGTCGGCTGCAACGTGGAGAACACGTCCTACGGGCTGACGCTGTGCGCCGAGTGCACGATGGCCGGGCAGCTGCGGCTCACCGGCGGCGGCCGGTTCGTCGCCGTCGCCTGCCGCAGCGGCGAGGGCGAACTGCTGATGCCGTGCGGGCGGTGCCGCCAGCTGCTGCAGGAACTCGGCGGCCCGGACTGCCTGGTGGACACGCCGCGCGGTGTGCTCCCCATGAGACAAGTCCTCCCGGACGCCTTCGAGCTGTGAAAGGCCTCCCGGGTCGTCTTGCTGGGCGGGGTGGGTGGCGGAACCTCAGCGGCTTCCTCGCTGCGGGATCGATTTCACCGGTGGCTCCGCCACAGGAGAAATCGCTGTCCTCGCGAGGAAACCGCTGAGAACCCGCTGCGGTGCCGGTTGCTCTGGTGGTCGCCGCTCAGCGGCTTCGCCGCTGACAGGAACGGGCCGGGGGTTCTTCGGTGTCGCGGGGGGTGGGGAAGTGATCTGATCGGGATGGCGCTCGGCAGCGGGTCGGGCTCGGTGGAGGGGAATGGCATGGCGCACTCGGTGGTCGACGTGATCCGGGCGAAGCGGGACGGCGGGCGGCTCGCCGACGAGCAGATCGACTGGGTGGTGGACGCCTACACCCGGGGCGCGGTCGCCGACGAGCAGATGTCCGCGCTGGCCATGGCGATCCTGCTGCGCGGCATGGACCGCGCCGAGATCGCCCGCTGGACCGCGGCGATGATCGCGTCCGGGGAACGGCTGGACCTCGGCGGCCTGCCCCGGCCCACCGTGGACAAGCACTCCACCGGCGGCGTCGGCGACAAGATCACGCTGCCGCTCACCCCGCTCGTCGCGGCCTGCGGCGCGGCGGTGCCGCAGCTGTCCGGACGCGGCCTCGGGCACACCGGCGGCACGCTCGACAAGCTGGAATCGATCCCGGGCTGGCGGGCCGGGCTCACCGCCGCCGAGATCCGCGCGCAGCTCGGTGAGATCGGTGCCGTGGTGTGCGCCGCGACCGAGGGCATCGCGCCCGCCGACCGCAAGCTGTACGCGCTGCGCGACGTCACCGGCACCGTCGAATCCATCCCGCTGATCGCCAGCTCCATCATGAGCAAGAAGATCGCCGAAGGCGCCGGATCGCTGGTGCTGGACGTGAAGTGCGGCTCCGGCGCGTTCATGAAGGACCAGCGGCAGGCCCGCGCCCTCGCCGACGAGCTGGTGTCCATCGGCACCGCGCACGGGGTGCGCGCCAGCGCGCTGCTCACCGACATGTCGGTGCCGCTGGGCGTCGCCGTCGGCAACGCGCTGGAGGTCGCGGAGTCCGTCGAGGTGCTGCAGGGCGGCGGGCCGGCCGACGTCGTCGAGCTCACGCTGGCCCTGGCGCGCGAGATGCTCGCGCACGCCGGTCTGTCCGATGTGGACCCGGCCGAGGTGCTGGCTTCGGGGAAGGCCTACGACGCGTGGCGCACGATGATCGGCGCGCAGGGCGGCGACCCGGACGCCTCGCTGCCGCGCGCCGCCCACGTGGAGACCATCCCCGCACCGGAGGACGGCGTGCTGTCCACGTTGGACGCCTACGCGGTCGGCCTGGCGGCGTGGCGGCTCGGTGCCGGGCGGGCCCGCAAGGAGGACCCGGTGCGGCACGCCGCGGGCGTCCGCTGCCTCGCCAAGCCCGGTGACCGGGTCACCGCGGGCGCCCCGCTGCTGGAGCTGCACACCGACGAACCCGACCGGATCCCCGCCGCCCGCGAGGCGCTGACCGGCGCGATCACCGTCGCCGCCGCGCACGCCCCGGCCGATCTGATCATCGACACGATCCGGCCCTGACCGCCCGGGCGAACGGCCCTCCCACCCGATCGACGCGGGCGAGCGGGCCGCGCACCCGGTGCGGGAACGCGGCAGGGGGGGGGCTCCCGGAGGAACCGCGGCCCTGTGCTGCTGCGGAGATCAGTCGTGCTGCGAGATCAGGCGCTCTCGGCGGCGTAACCCTCGTCGGAGGAGTCGTCGGAGCCCAGCGCCTTGGTGTCGCCGTCGCGCTTGGCGCTCTTCGAGCGACCGCGGCCGCGCTGCTGGCGGGGCAGCGTGGTGGGCGGCGGCGGGCTGGACGGGCCGCTGCCGCCGAGGATCAGCTCGGCGAACGTGGCCATGGCCTCGTCGAGCTGGCCGGCGTGCTTGCGCTCGGTCTCCTCGCTGGCCTCGCGCACCATCGAGTTCACCGCGTCGGAGTCCGGGCGGGACGCGAGGGTGCCGCTGATCTGCGACAGGTTCTGCGCCAGCGTGCCGCCGAGCTCGCCGAGCCCGGTCTTGACGCCCTCTTCGACCGTGTCCAGCCGGGTGCTGACGCCCTGCTCGACCGCTTCGATGCGGGTGTGCACGTTGTCCTCGACGTTGTCCAGCCGCCCGGAGACGCGGTCCAGCCGCTCGGTGAGCTGTTCGAGGCGCTCGGCGAGCTTGTCGAGCTTGTCCGTCGGGTCCACCGCGGGGCGCTGCGCGAGGGCGTCGATGCCGGTCTGCAGCTGGTCGCGGCCACCGGTGACGGCTTCGGTGACGGCGTTCTGCACGCCGCTGCCGGTCTCGGTGACGGCGCGCTGCAGCGTCTCGCGGGTGCCGTCGAGGTGCTCGTGCACGCCCTCGTCGATCTCGGCGAACCGGCCGCGGAGGCTGGTCTCCAGGCCGTCGATGCGCTCGCGGACCGGGACGGTGACCGAACCGGGCAGCGCTTCCAGGCGGGAGTCCTGCTTGTCCAGGTGGCCGCCGAGCTCGTCCAGGCGCTTGTGGATGTGCGCGAGCTTGTCCTCCAACCCGTCCATCCGGCCGGCGACGCCGTCGAAGCGGCCGGACACGCCGTCGAGGCGGCCGTCGAGCTGCGCGAAGGGCTTGGCGAGCTTGTCGAACAGGCCCTCCACCGCTGCCTTGACGTCACCGATCACGCCGTCCTGGGCGTCGATCTTGGTGAGGGCTTCGTCGACGCGCTCGGTCAGCACGCCGAGCTCGGTGCGGTCGGGGAGTTCGGACAGCCGCTTGCGAACCGAGCCCAACGATTCCAGCGGAGACATCCGGGCGTGGATCTCGTCGAGTGCGTCGAAAATCTGCTGCTGCTCGCTCTCGCGGATTTCGGCCGCACGCGTGAGCATGTTCCGCATGCGGTCGAAGGACATGTTCTCGTTCACGGCTCGGACGTCCTTCGTCGAGGGGCAGGGTGAGGACTAATGGAGCGTAGCTAGTCGTTTCCCGCGTTCCCAGCCACCCCCGGATACATTGAGTGAGCTTCGGGTGAACCATCACTCCGAAAGGTTGCCGGGAACTGGGCCGTTCAGACCAGCGGTGCTGTATGTCAATAGGTCGCTGGAGTTGCGCTTGGTCTTTCCGGGTGACTTCCCTGGCGACGTGCATTCGGGTGGTCTTCGGCATCGCCGCCGCCCGCTCAGGACGACCGTGGCCGGGTTGTAACGTAGTGCCATGTCAACACCGGTGAGCTTGGACACGATCCGACTGGCCCCCAAAGTCCTGCTGCACGACCACCTCGACGGCGGTCTGCGTCCGCGGACGGTGATCGAACTCGCCGACGCGGCCGGTTACGAGGGCCTGCCGCACCAGGACGCGGACGCGCTCGGCGCGTGGTTCCGGGAAGCGGCCGATTCCGGCTCGCTGGAGCGCTACCTGGAGACGTTCTCGCACACCGTCGCGGTCATGCAGACGGCCGATGCACTGCGCCGGGTCGCCGCCGAATGCGTCGAAGACCTTGCCGCCGATGGGGTGGTCTACGCGGAAGTCCGCTACGCCCCGGAGTTGTTCCAGGAAGGCGGACTGACCCTGCCCGAGGTCGTGGAATCCGTGCAGGAGGGATTTCGCGAAGGCGAGCGCCGTGCGGAATCGCAAGGAAAACTTGTCCGGATCGGAACATTGCTCTGCGCGATGCGGCAGAACGCCCGCTCGGCGGAAATCGCGGAGCTCGCGGTCCGCTACCGCGACGCGGAAGTGGTGGGCTTCGACATCGCCGGCCCGGAGGCCGGGTTCCCGCCCACCCGGAACCTGGACGCCTTCGAGTACCTGCGCCAGCAGAACGCGCACTTCACCATCCACGCCGGTGAGGCGTTCGGGCTGCCGTCGATCTGGGAGGCCATCCAGCACTGCGGCGCCGAACGGCTCGGGCACGGCGTGCGGATCGTCGACGACATCAAGGTCGACGAGGACGGCGAGGTGCACCTGGGCAGGCTGGCGTCGTACGTGCGGGACCGGCGCATCCCGCTGGAGATGTGCCCGTCGTCGAACCTGCAGACCGGCGCCGCCGACTCGCTGGCCGAACACCCGATCGGGCTGCTGAGCCGGTTGCGGTTCCGCGTCACGGTCAACACCGACAACCGGCTGATGGGCGACTGCACGATGTCCAGCGAGTTCGCCGCGCTGCACGAGACCTTCGGCTACGGCTGGACCGACATGCAGTGGTTCACGGTGAACGCCATGAAGTCGTCGTTCCTCGGCTTCGACGACCGGCTCGCGATCATCAACGACGTGATCAAGCCGGGGTACGCCACGCTGCTGGGCTGACCGCCCTCGGCGTCCTGCTCCAGCTGCGGAGCGGAGAACGGGCCCCCCCCCCCCGGGGGGGGGGGGGGGGGGGGGGGGGGGGGGGGGTTGGGCGGGGGGGGGGGGGGGGCGGGGCCGCCCCGTGGGGGCCGGGCCGGCCCCCGGGGGGGGGGGGCGG
>NZ_JAIUKC010000086.1:0-11269 GCF_020177435.1 Saccharopolyspora sp. 7B
CCCCCCCCCCCCCCCCCCCCCCCGCGCCGGGGCGGGGGGGGGGGGGGGGGGGTTTGTGGGTGGCGGGGGCCCGGTTTCCGGGTCCCCGCGACATCACCGCGCGTGGCGGCCGGGGGATCGGGCGCGGAAGCGGGGCTGCGCTGGAGGATTCCGCTCCGGGAAGTTCTCGGCAGGGGCGCATCTTCGGTGCAGGGCCGGGAATCTGCGGCCGTTCGGGCAGTTCACCAGTACCTGATCGAGCGACGGTTTTTTCCGCGCTGGCACCATATTCTGACGATCATGTCGAACTCCCCCCGGGCCCGCGCGCTGGCGGCCGAGGTCCGCAAGGTGCGCAAGGACAAAGGGATGTCCCAGGGAGTGCTCGCCGAACAGCTGGGCTGGAGCATCGCGAAGATCAGCCGGATCGAGACGGCGCAGCGCGGCATCGGCGGCCCCGACCTGGCCGCGGTGCTCGCGGCGCTGCGGGTGCGCGGCAAGCGGCGCGAGCAGCTGCTGACGATGGCCGAGGAGCTGGGCCGCCCGTCGTGGTGGGAGGCGATGGCGGGGCTCTCGGCGCACACCCGCGCGTGCATCGACGCGGAGCAGCGCGCCTCCCGGCTCACCGAGCTCAGCCTCGGCTACGTGCCGGTGCTGCTGCAGACCCGGGCGTACGCGACCGCGGTGTGCGCGGCGTCCGGTGCGGGCACGGGCGAGGTGGACGAGCAGGTCAACGTGCGGCAGGTGCGGCAGGGCATCCTGCACAAGGCCTCGCCGGTGGCGTTGACGGCGTACCTGGACGAATCGGTGCTGACCCGGCCCGTGGGCGGTGCGGCGGTGATGGGCGGGCAGCTGCGGCACCTGCTGCGCTCCGCGGAGGCGCCGAACATCGCGGTGCGGGTGCTGCCGACGAACCTGGGGGTGCACGCGGGGCTCGGCGGGCCGTTCACGCTGATCGAGTTCGCGCGCGGGGTGGCGACGGTGCTGCTGGAGAGCCAGGAGTGCGGACTGCTGCTGGACGACGAGGAACGGGTGGCCGCGTTCCGCGAGTCCGTCGACTGCCTGGACCGGGTCGCGCTGGGCACGGTGGAATCCCGCGCGATCATCGGCGGCTACGCGACGAAGTTCGAAGACCGCTCCACCCGCCAGCTCACCTGACCGGACGCACGAGTACGGGGCGGCCCTTCCGGACCGCCCCGTACTGCATTTCTCATGTGGCGGAGCCACCTGTGAAAACGATCCCGCAGCGAGGGCGCCGCTGAGGTTCCGCCACCCGCCCAGCTCAGCCGAGCGAGCGGGAATCCGTCAGGCGATCAGCTGCCGATCTGCTCGGTCAGGACGTCGTTGTAGGCGCCGACGCGGGCGTACACGCCGGGCTTGCCGGGGCGGGCGCAGCCTTCGCCCCAGGAGGTGACGCCGATGAGGCGGCCGTCGGCCACCATCGGGCCGCCGGAGTCGCCCTGGCAGGCGTCGACGCCGCCTTCGGGCAGGCCGGCGCAGACCATCGAGTCGGGGCTGTACTCGTCGTACCCGGCGGAGCAGTCCGCGTCGGAGCTCACCGGCACGGTCGCGGTCTTCAGGTGGTCGGAGGTGGAGCCGCCTTCGGAGGTGGTCCCCCAGCCGAGGAGGGTGGCGTCGGTGCCCGCGGTGTAGCCGGCGTCGTCGGCGGTGGCCAGCTCGACTGGCTGAGCGCCTTCGACGGGAGCGGACAGGGTGAGGACGGAGACGTCGAAGCCCAGGGTGGCGTCGGTGTACTCGGGGTGCACCCAGACGTCGCTGACCTCGGAGACGGTGCCGCCGGTGCCGCTGATCTCGGTCTGCCCGCTGAGCACGTTGATCTCGGACGGGTCGGAGCCGGTGGTGCAGTGCGCGGCGGTGACGACCTTCGTCTCGGAGACGAGCGAGCCACCGCAGAACTGCTGGCCGTCGGGCGTGGTGAGCGCGACGACGAACGGGTGGTCGGCGATGTCGGCGTCCTGGCCGCCGACGATGTACGGGGTGACGTCGGCCGGTTCGGCCTGGGCGGCCGAGACGGAGACGGTGGCGGCGGCCGAGAGGGCGACCGCGGCGATCCCGGCGATGCGGGCCATGCGACGTGGGGCAGCGACCATCTTGCTCTCCTCGATCTCGCGCCCGGGGCGATGGGGCGTCCCGGGCGTTGTCGGTTGTCCGGGTTCGGCTGCGCGTGGTCCGTTCCCGGTCCCTCCACGAAACGGGCCGGTGCCCGCCCCGCTGCCATTGAGGAATCGTCTGCGACCCTAATCGCGGCGACATTCGGCCCAAAAGTGCCGGTATTTGCCGTTTTCACAGTGCCGTCGGACTATCCGCGGTTCGCCCGGTCGGCGGTGTTCGGCGGTTCGATCCCGCGCATTCGAGTCGAATGCGGGAAACGGGTCCGCGACCCCGGCGCGCCCCGAACGCACCGGGGCCGCGGTTCTGCCGCGACCGGTACTCCCGCCGGTCGTGGCGCAGCCACCGGTCCCCGGACCGTGGCGGGTGCGGCCGCCGGGCCCCGACTGCCGCTGTGGCGGGCGCACCGCGTCCGGTGTACCGAACGACCGGTGGAATATTCCAGAGCCATTCGGGCGAGCATGGTCACGCCGAGGGCGAACGACCGGCCCCGAAGCCCGTTGACCTGGCGGAACCACCTAGATCACAGATTGATCTCAACGCCCGCGCGCGGGTGCGCGGAGACGATCCGCGGCACGCCGCCCCACCGCGCCGCGGAGCGCGCGGACGAGGCCGCCGATCGGCTCGCCGCGGACTAGCACAGCGCCGGGACGCGCCGGACGACTTGCGTCCCGCTGCCACGAAGATCTCAGGGGATCCCCTCGACAAAAACCGACTACACAGATTCGAAACACGTTCATCACGTTCTACGAGATCGTGAACCTTGACATCGAAGGCCGCGGAACACAGTATTCGATCAGCATCGCGAGCGGTCCGGAACGAAACCGGCGGACACCGCACGAGAGGCCATGAAACCCAGCGGCCAGAACGGGATTGGCACTGTGACCTCAATTGTGCACCAGCTCTCCCTGAACGAGAATTTCGCCCCACCGCTGCCCGGCGTGAGAACTGCCGCCGAAGCCGCCCTCGACACGCTGAACCTCACCCCGGACCCGTTCTCGTCGGATCTGGTCGCGCGCGTGGCCGAGCACCACGGGGTGGCCGCGGAGCGCGTGCTGGCCGGCGTCGGTTCGGGAGCGCTGCTCCAGCAGTTCCTGCAGGTCCACGCGGGCCCGGGCATCGAGGTCGTGCACCCCTGGCCGTCGTTCGAGATGTACCCGCTGATGATCCGCAACGCCGGGGCGAGCGCGGTGGGGGTGCCGCTGCGGGATTCGGCGCACGACCTGGACGCGATGGCGGCCGCGGTCACGGACCGCACCCGGGTGGTGCTGTTGTGCAACCCCAACAATCCGACCGGGTCGATCCTCACCGCGGAACAGATCACCGGGTTCCTCGATCGCATTCCGAGTGATGTGCACGTCGTGCTCGACGAGGCTTACATCGACTTCGCCACCGGGACCGGCGAGACCATTGCGGATGGAATCGAACTAGCCCGAACGGACCACCGGCTCACCATCGCTCGGACCTTTTCCAAGTCGTACGGGCTGCTCGGCATGCGCGTCGGTTACCTGTTGGGAGCGGAGCCGGTGGTGGCCGCGTTGAAGCCGAGCGCGCTGTTCTTCCGGGTGAGTGGGCCCGCGCAGGCGGCGGCCGCGGCGGCGCTGGCGGCGTCCGAGGTGATGCGTGCCCAGTGCGCGGAGGTCGCGGCCGAACGCGACCGGCTCCGGGAAGGCCTGCTGGCGCACGGGATCCCGGTGCCCGCCAGCGGCGGGAACTTCCTGTGGCTGCCACTGGGCGGGGCGAACCAGCGCTTCGTGGACCGGTGCGCCGAGCGCGGTGTGGTGGTGCGGGAGATCGCCGGGTCCGGGGTGCGGCTGACCGTCGGCACCCGCGCGGCGAACGACCTGGTGCTGGAGGTCGCGGCCGAGTTCTCCGCCGCGGACGCCACCGCCGGAGACCTGGCCGCCGAGGTCAGCGAGCCCGCCCGGTGACCGCCCGGATCAGCGACGCCCACGACCTGGCCGGGGATCCGGCGGCGCTGCTGGCCGCCTCCCCGGTGGCCGCGGAGCTGCGCGCGGAGCTGGAACGCCGCTGGCCTGCGGGCACCGACCACATCAGGGAGGTGTCGCGGTACGCGCTGCTGGCGCCGGGCAAGATGCTGCGGCCGGTGATGCTGGTCGCGGCCGCGGAGGCCGTCGGCGGGGATCGCGCGGCGGTGCTGCCCGCCGCGGTCGCCATCGAGTACCTGCACGTGGCCTCGCTGGTGCACGACGACATCATCGACGGCGACGAGCTGCGGCGGGGCCGGGCTTCGGTGCCGGTGCGGTTCGGGGTGCCGGACGCGATCGTCACCGGCGACGCGTTGATCCTGAGCCTGTTCGCCGCGCTCACCGAGTGCGGGCTGCCCGCCGAACCGGTGCTGGCGGCGGTGCGCGCGGTCGCCGACGCGGGCGTGGACCTGTGCCGGGGGCAGGCGTTGGAGGCGGAGCTGCTGCGGGATCCGGCGTGCCCGCCGGAGCGGTACCGGCGGATGGCGGCGTTGAAGACGGGCGCCCTGTTCCGAGCGGCGTGCCGGTCCGGTGCGGTGCTCGGCGGCGGGGACACCGAGCAGGTGGCGGCGGCGACGCGGTTCGCCGACCGGGTCGGCACCGCGTTCCAGATGCACGACGACCTGCTGCCGTACCTGGCGGAGACCGAGGTGACCGGCAAGTCCGGCAGCAGCGATGCGGGGAACATGCGGCCGACGTTCCCGGTGATCGTGGCGCACGGCATGGCGGGCGCGCGGGATCGCGCGCTGCTCGCGGAAGCGCTCAGCGGCACCCGGTCCCCGGTGGAGTCGTTCGCGCTGCTGCGGGAGGTGCTGACCCGGCTGGGCGCGGTGGAGCGCGCCGCGGCGGAGGCCGCCGAGGAGATCCGGCGGGCGCACCGGGACTTGGCGGTGCTGCCAGGCGGGGACGGTTCGCGGCTGCTGGCGGCGGTGGCGGACCTCGCGATCCACCGGGACCGCTAGCCGTGGCCGCATCGATGTCCGCGGTGCACCGCGGGATCCGGGCGCACGTCGAGACCTGGCGGCCCTACACCACCTGCTATCCGGCGATGGTGGGGATCGCGGGCGCGGTCACCGCCGGCGCCGGGTGGGGCGTGCCGCTGCTGGCGGCGGCGGTGGTGCCCGCGCTGGGCTGGTTGTCCGGGCACTACTTGGGCGATTACTTCGACCGGGAGCTGGATGCGATCGGGAAGCCGCAGCGCCCCATCCCGTCCGGCCGGTTGTCGCCGCGGGCGGCGCTGGCCTGCGGGGTGGGCTGCGCGGCGGCGGCCGCGGTGTTCGCGCTGCTGGTGAACTGGCACGCGGTGCTGCTGGTGGTGGTGGCGACGGCGGGCATCGTCGCCTACAGCCGGTTCTGCAAGGCGCGCGGCCTGTCCGGGAACCTGGTGCGCGGTTCGCTGACGGCGCTGGCGCTGGCGGCGGGTGCGCTGCTGGGCGCGGACCGGGTGCCGTGGACGGTGCTGGTGTTCGCGCTGGTGTTCCTGGCGCACGACGCGGCGTCGAACCTGGTGGGGACGATGCGCGACGTGGACGGCGACCGGGCGGGCGGCTACCGCTCGGTGCCGGTGCGCAGCGGCATCCCGGTGGCGGTGCGGACGTCGTTCGCGCTGTACGCGTCGGGGTTGCTGGTGGTGCTGGCGCTGGCGGAGGCGGTGCCGCAGCGGGGCGGCTACTCGGCGTTGGCGACGGTGGCGGCGTGCGCGGGGACGGCGGCGTTCTCGTTGCTGCTGGAGCACATCCGGGAGTTGCCGCCGCGGAAGGCGTTGCGGGCGCACGAGATCCTCGTCGCGGAGCGGCTGGTGCTGGCGGGCGCGCTGATCGCGGGTGCGGCGGGTCTGTGGCTCGCGTTGGCGGTGCTGGTGCCCGCGCTGGTGTTCAGCCTCGGTGCGCAGGCCGTGCTGCGTTCGGGGCACGAGTTCCCCACGGCGGAGCGACGGGAGGCGACGCTGCCATGACGACTTCGCGGGCCGAGGAGGTCTCCGAGGCGATCGAGGCCGCGGCGGAGGCGGTGTTCGCGGCGCGGCGGCCGGACGGCGTGTTCGACTACTCGGAGGACGGGCTGACGTCCACGTTGAGCACGGTGGGCGCGGTGAGCGCGCTGCACTTCGCCGATCCGCGCGGTTCGGCGGACCTGATCGAGCGGGGCGTGGCGTGGCTGCGGGCCCGGCAGTCGGACACCGGCGGCTGGAGCATGGTGCCGGGCGGCGCGGACGAGCCGGGTCCGACGGCGGTGGCGTCGGCGACGTTGCAGCTGGTGGCGCCGGAGTCGGCGGCGGACGCGGTGGCGGCCGGGCAGCGCTGGATGCTGGACCACGGTGGCCTGGAAGGGATTCCGCACCCGGAGGTGACGGCCTGGTGCCGCCAGTTCTACTCGTTCGTCGGCTGGTTGCGGACGTCGGACATGCGCCGGTTCCCGCTGGAGCTGGCGGTGCTGCGCGGCCCGTTCCTGCGGTTGTTCGACCTGCGGGCGCCGATGGTGTGCGCGCTGGGGTTGGCGCAGGCGGCGACCCGGGAGCAGACGCCGCTGACGCGGCTGCTGGCGAAGGCGGGCACGCCGGGCGCGCTGGCGATCATCCGCGAGGTCTACGAGCACGAGGGCAGCACCGGTGGCTGGTGCGAGGACGCGTGGGTGACCGGGTTGATCTGCGGTGGGCTGGCGCGCGCCGGGCTGGGCGCGGACATGGTGGCGGGCGCGGTCCGCTGGTTCCGGGAGCAGGTGAACGAGGACGGGTCGTGGAACAGCGGCCCGCTGGGGTTGACCTGGTCGATGTACGCGGCGGGCGGGCTGCTGGAGGCGGGGTACGCGACCGACGAGCGGTTGCTGGCGACGCGGGAGGTGTTCCTGCGGGAGCAGCAGCACCGGCCGTTCACCGCGTTCGGCTGCCCGCCGGGGTTCTGGGGCTGGTCCGGCAAGGGCTGGCCGGCCTCGCTGGAGACCGGGGAGATCATGTCGGCGCTGGCGCGCTTCCCCGGTGAGCTGCAGCGCCCGGCGCTGGAGTCGGGCGCGCGCTGGTTGTTCGCGCAGCAGGACTCGCGCGGTTCGTGGGGCCTGTGCGTGCGGAACACGAAGGTCGCCAACAGCGGGCCGTGCCCGCACATGACGGCGCAGTCGCTGGACGGGCTGCTGGATTCCGGGGTGCCCGCGGCGGATCGGCGGATCCGCCGGGCGGTGCGCTGGCTGGCGAGCGCGCAGCGGCCGGACGGCTCGTACGAATCGGTCTGGTACCGGATGCACACGGCGGGCACGTCGGCGGTGCTGCAGACGCTGGTGCGCGCCGGGGCGGGCGGTTCCGACGCGGCGCGGCGGGCGCGGGAGTGGCTGGTGCGCGCGCAGCTGCCGGACGGTTCGTGGGGCACCGGCGGCGACGAACCGGGCACCGTCGAGGAGACGGCGTGGGCGGTCGGCGCGCTGCTGGTCGCGGGCGGGGGTGCCGACGGCGCGGAGGTGCGGCGCGGGGTGCGCTGGCTGCTGGACGCGCGCCGCCCGGACGGGTCCTGGTCGGCCGCGCCGGTGAACGAGTACGTGCGCCACGTGTCCCGCTACTCGAACCGGGCGCTGGCCAACGGGTTGGCGTTGCGCGCGCTGGCCCGCTACCGCGATGCCGCGGGGAGGAGTTGACGGTGGACGCCGATGTGGTGGTGTGCGGGGCCGGGGTCGGTGGGCTCGCCGCGGCCTGCGCGCTGGGCGCGCGGGGTTTCCGCGTGCTGCTGCTGGAGAAGATGGCCGAGCCGTCGCGGGTCGCGAAGGGCGAGGTGCTGCAACCGGGCGCGCTGCGGGTGCTGCGCGAGTGGGGCGTGGCGCAGCGCTTGGAGTCGCGCGGCGGGCTGCGCCTGGCGCGGCTGGTGGCGCGGGACACCGCGGGCGCGCCGCTGATGGCGTTGGACTACGACCGGTTGCGGGAGCAGGAGCGGTGGCTGCTGGCCCACGACTACCCGGTGATCCTGGAGGCGTTGGCGGACCGGCTGGACGGCTCGGTGGAGTTCCGCCGCGGCGTGCTGGTGCGCGACCTGCTGCGGGACGCGGACGGCCGGGTCGCGGGGGTGCGGGTCGCCGAGGGCGGTCAGGAGCGGGAGGTGCGGGCGTCGCTGGTGGTCGCCGCGGACGGCATCTCCTCGCGGCTGCGGAAGTCGGCGGGCATCCCGGCACACCGCGACGAGTACCCGCACCGGTTGGCGGCGTTCGACATCGCCGACGCGCCGCGGGTCGAGCAGGACTTCTCGGCGTACGTCAGCGAACGCGGCCTGCGGTTGCGGTACCCGCTGCCGGGCGGCCGGGTGCGGCTGTACGTGCAGGTGGGTGCGGACGAGCTGCGCGGGCTGGATTCCGACGGCATGGCCGGGTGGATCGAGCACCTGGTGCGGGACACGCCGGCGCTGGAACCGCTGGCGGACGCGCTGCGGGCGAGCTCGGCGAACCGGCAGGTGCTGCCGGTGTCCCGGTTCTTGGCGCCGGGCCTGGGTGTTCCGGGGCTGGCGCTGGTCGGTGAGACGGGGCATTCGGTGCATCCGATGGCGGCGCAGGGCATGAACACGTCGATCACGGACGCGGAGAGCCTCGCCCGGCACGTGGGCGGGGAGTTGAGCCCCGCCGCGGTGGACGCGGGAATCCGCTCCTACGAGGCGGAACGGCTGCCCGAACTGGTCCACATCGGACGGACGAGCCACAACGCGGCCCGCATGATCACGGACCTGTCCTGGACGGGCCGCGTGGTGGGGCGGCGGGCGCTGCGCTGCACCGGCGGCAACGACCGGCTGCGCTACACCGTCATGCACAACATGGCCGGGCTCGGGCAACACCGGTTGTCGCTGCTGGACCGGCTGCACCAGGTGGGGGTGCTGCCGGACCCGCGGGCGCGGCGCCTCCCGGCCTGGGCATGAGCGCCACCCAGGCCGGGGGCGGGTGGCTAGCCGGCGAGTGCGCACTCCACGAGCACCAGGCCGCCGTCCCAGCTGCGGCTGCCGCGCACCGCGAGACCGGCTTCGGCGGCCAGCGCCTCGAAGTCGGCGATGGAGCGCTCCCGGCCGCCGAGCAGCGACAGCGACTGCAGGTCGAACGAGGAGTTGTTCTTCGCGTGCTCCTCCCCGGCCAGCACCTCCACCACCAGGACGCGTCCCGCGCTGCCCGCCGCTTCGGCGCAGCGGCGCAGGATGCGGACCGCGTCGGCGTCCGGCCAGTCCGTCAGCACCCGCGACACCACGTACCGGTCGTAGCCGGCGGGCAGCTCGTCGAAGAAGCTGCCGGGCACGAACGCGGCGCGGTCGGCCACCTCGGACGCGGCGAGCGCCTCGTCGGCTTCGGCGGCCACCGGTGGCAGGTCCAGCACCGCGCCCTCCAGGTGCGGCTGCCCGCGAAGCACCTCGACGAGCAGCGCACCGACCCCGCCGCCGATGTCGATCACGCTCTTGACCGCGGACCAGTCGTACTCGGCGGCCAGCAGCGGGCCGGTCTGCCACGCGTGCGCGGCCATGATCGCGCCGAAGAACCCGCGCAGCGCGTCGTCACGCTGGTAGTCCTCCCAGAACGGCACGCCGTGCACCGGTTCGTAACCGGAGCGGCCGGTGCGCACCGAGTGCGCCATGCCCGCGTACGCCAGGTCCATCTTCACGCCCGGGCCGTCCAGGTCCAGCCACTTCTTCTGCCACGCGCTGTCCGCGCCCAGCAGGTGCCGGGACACGTCGGTCAGCGCGAAGCGGCCGCCCTGCTCGGCCACGAACCCGATCGCCACCAGGTGGCGCAGCAGCCGGGCCAGGGAATCGGCGTCGGTCCCGGTGGCCGTCGCGAGCTCGGCGAGCCCGGTGGTGCCCTCCGCGATCCGGTCCGGGACGCCGAGCGTCACCGCCGCGCGCACCGCGAACGGGGTGGCGAGGTCGGTCAGCGCCGCCAACCGCGCGCCGGGATCCGTCGTCTCCGAAGCCATACTGGTGCACTCCTGTCCATGCTTCCGGTGTTCTCCAGCCGGATTCCCGGCTCGCGATCCCCCGTTTTCCCGCGCATTCCACGCGGTTCTTCCGCCCGGGGAAAATCACCACCGGAACCCGAATCCGGTTCGCGCAGCATCGCACCGGAACCCGATTCCGGTCAAGAATTCGACCCGATCCGGACGGCGATTCATCGATTCGCCGATCCGCCGTTCCGCATGCGCGGAACAAGTGTCATCGGCTCCACTCAGAAAGGCGCATCATCATGGCGGCTCCCGTTCAGGACACCGGCCTGCAGGTTCGCCCGATCAGCGGCGCACTCGGCGCCGAGGTCCGCGGCATCGACCTGAACTCCCTCACCGACGAGGCGTTCGCGCAGGTCCACGCACTGCTGCTCGAACACCTCGTGCTGTTCTTCCCCGAGGCCGCCGGGCTCGGGCCGCAGGCGCACATCGAGTTCGGCAAGCGGCTCGGAGAACTGGAAGTGCACCCGTTCCTGCCGAAGCTCGACGGACACGAGGAAATCGTGGTGCTCGATTCCGCGCAGGGCGCCAAAGCCGACGTGTGGCACACCGACGTCACGTTCAGCCCCACCCCGCCGGTCGCCTCCATCCTGCAGATCGTGCAATGCCCGCCGTTCGGCGGGGACACGATGTGGAGCAACCAGCACCGGGCTTACGAGTCCCTTTCCGCGCCGTTGCGCGACATGCTCGACGGGCTCACCGCGGTCCACGTGTTCGAGCACCCCAACGGCTCGTTCCGCAGCGAAGCCGAGCACCCCGTGGTGCGGGTGCACCCGGAGACGGGGCGGCGCTCGCTGTACGTCAACCGCATGTTCACCCGGCGCATCCCGCAGCTGGCCGCCGCCGAGAGCGACGCGCTGCTCCAGCACCTGTACGCCGTCGCCGAGCACCCGAGCAACGTGTGCCGGTTCCGCTGGAACGCCGGGGCGATCGCCATGTGGGACAACCGCGCCACCCAGCACTACGCGATCAACGACTACACCGAGCGCCGCGTCGGCCAACGCGTCACCGTCCTCGGCGACACCCCCACGGGCGACACCCCGCGTTGGCCGCACCACGACGCGGACACCGGAGGCGCGGAAGCCCTGCGCACCAAGTCCTGACCGGAAGCCGAGTGAACGGACCGTTCGACCAACTAGATGGGACGAACGGTCCGTTCACCCCGCCACAGCCCGCGGGGAGGCCCCCCCATCACCCCATCCGCACACCACCCCCCAAAAGGAGTTAAAGGTCC
>NZ_JAIUKC010000087.1:0-50672 GCF_020177435.1 Saccharopolyspora sp. 7B
TTTCTAAACCACCCCACCGGCGGGCGCCCCGCCCCCCCCCCCCCCACCCCCCCCCCCCCCCCCCCCCCCCCCCCCCCCCCAAAACCTTTCTGTCCTCGTCGGGCCCCCCCCCCCCCGCCACAGCCCGCGGGGAGGCCGACCGATCACCGCATCCGCACACCTCCGACGAAATGGAGTGAACGGTCCGTTCGACCAACCAGATGGGACGAACGGTCCGTTCACTCCGCGAGGAGGGCGTCAGCCGGGGAAGGTGTGCGACCGCAACCCTTCCCCTGCCCCGGGCACGACGAGCACCGCACCGTCCGCCGGCTCCGGTTCGGCGAGGCCGTCGCGGGCGGTCGTGATGTAGAGGTCGGTGAGGTCTTCGCCGCCGAAGCAGCAGCTCGTCGGGCGCCGGGACGGCAGCGGCACGGTCCGGTCGACCCGCCCGTCGGGCGCGTAGCGGCGCACTTCCCCGCGGTCCCGCACCGCGACCCACAGGAATCCGTCGGCGTCGGCGCACATCCCGGCGGGTTCCCCGTCGACGTCGAACGCGGTGCGGCGCTCGGTGGCGGCGCCGGTCACCTGGTCGACGGTCAGCACGTCGATGCGGCGGGCGGCGCTGTCGGCGAGGTGGAGCCGGGTGTCGTCGGGGCTCCAGGCGAGCCCGTTGCCCGCGGCGATCCCGTCGACGACCACGTGCGCGGCGCCGTTCGGGTCGACGCGGACGAGCCATCCGCCGCCGCTCTCGTCCTCGCGCACGGTGGTCGCCCAGACCCGTCCGCCCACGTCGACGGTGGTCTCGCCGGCGCGGACCCCGTCGCGGGCCCAGAAGGTGAGCCAGGTGCGGCGTTCCCCGTCGGCGTCGTACAGCGCGACGCCCTCGTCGAAGTGCAGCAGCAGTCCGCCGCGGGTGCGCGGTTTGGCGGCGCTGACCTGCTGCGGGACCTGCATGGCGTGGTCGGTGTCGTCGGGCGCGTAGCGGTGCACGGTGCGGGCGCGCAGGTCGGTCCACAGCAGGCTCGCGGTTCCCGCGTCCCAGGTGGGGCCGTGCCCGTGGTGCGCTGCGGCAGGCACGGCCTGCTCGGCGGTGGTGGGCACCGCTGTTACCTCCTGGGGTTTCCGGGTTCGGCGAACGGTGCGGGAGCTTAGCGGGCGCGGCAGAACGTTCCCCCGAGTCACCGCTCCCCCGATCCGCGTAACCTCGGAAAGGTGACGAATCAGCCAGAGCGGCCGCGCGTCCTCCCGCGGAACCCGCTGCGCGCGGCGGTGCAGATGGCGTTCATGGTGGCGGTGCTCTACGCCGTCGAGTTCTGGGACCAGGCGACGCCGGGGAACTTGGACCAGAACGGCATCGTGCCCCACCGGATCAGCGGCTTGGACGGGGTCCTGTGGGCTCCGCTGCTGCACGCGGGCTGGGGCCACCTGATGTCGAACACGGTGCCGCTGCTGGTGCTGGGCTGGTTGCTGCTGGCGAACGGGGTGGGGCAGTTCGTGGCGGTGACGGCGATCGTGTGGGTCGTCGGCGGCCTCGGCACCTGGCTGATCGCGACCGGCGGGGTGCACGTGGGCGCGTCGGGAGTGGCGTTCGGCTGGATGGTGTTCCTGCTGGTGCGCGGCTTCTTCAACCGCAGCCTGGGGCAGATCGTGGTGGCGGTGGTGCTGTTCTTCTACTGGGGCGGCATGTTGTGGGGCGTGCTGCCCGGCCAGCCGTTGATCTCGTGGGAGGGTCACCTGTGCGGGGCGCTCGGCGGATTGCTGGCGGCGTGGCTGGTGGCGCGCAGCACTCGTCGCGGTTCGGGAACGCCGCAGCCTGGCACACTGTCGGCGTGACGAACGCGCCGATCGGGATCTTCGACTCCGGAGTCGGCGGGCTGACCGTCGCCCGCGCCGTGCTGGACCAGTTGCCGGGCGAGGCGATCCGCTACGTGGGCGACACCGCGAACGCCCCGTACGGGCCGCGCCCGCTGGCCGACATCCGCGAACGCACCTTGGCGATCACCGATTCGCTAGTGGAGGGCGGGGTGAAGGCCCTGGTCATCGCCTGCAACACGGCGTCGGCCGCGTGCCTGCGGGATGCGCGGGAGCGCTACGACGTGCCGGTGGTGGAGGTGGTGCTGCCCGCGGTGCGCCGGGCGGTGGCCACGACCCGCAACGGCCGGGTCGGGGTGATCGGTACCGAGGCGACGATCCGCTCGCGCGCCTACGACGACGCGTTCACGGCGGCTCCGCAGGTGCGGCTCACGACGGCGGCGTGCCCCCGGTTCGCGGACTTCGTGGAGCGCGGCATCACCAGCGGCCGCCAGGTGCTGGGGTTGGCGCAGGGCTACCTGGATCCGCTGCAGCGGGCCGATGTGGACACGCTGGTGCTGGGCTGCACGCACTACCCGATGCTCACGGGCGTGCTGCAGCTGGCGATGGGTGATCAGGTGACGCTGGTGTCGAGCGCGGAGGAGACCGCGAAGGACGTGGTGCGGGTGCTCACCGAGCAGGACATGCTGGCGGGGCCGCAGGAACCCGATCACGAGTTCCGCACCACCGGCGATCCGGCGAGGTTCACCCGCTTGGCAGGCCGCTTCTTGGGTCCGATCGCGGCTTTCGGGTCCGTGCGGCAGGTCGCCATGTCAGGCTCGTCGGCGTGAAGCTGACGATTCTCGGATGTTCCGGCAGCCTGCCCCGGCCGGACTCACCCGCCTCCGGCTACCTCGTCGAGGCCGGTGGGGCGCGGATCGCGCTCGACCTGGGGAACGGCACCGTCGGTGCGCTGCAACGCCATTCGGACCCGTTCTCGCTGGACGGGTTGTTCCTGAGCCACCTGCACCCGGACCACTGCTCGGACTTCGGGGCGTTGACGGTGCTGCGCCGCTACCACCCCGATCCCCCGCACGACACGACGCGCCGCAAGCTGCCGGTGTTCGGGCCGCCGGAGACGCAGGACCGGTTGACCAGGCTGTACGCGCCGAACACCGCGGAGCTGGCGGAGACGGACCTGGCCGACGTGTACGACTTCGCCGGTTTCGGCTCACCCGCGGAGATCGGCCCGTTCCGGGTGGCGGCGTTCCCGGTGGACCACCTGTGCCCGGCGTGGGGTTTCCGGGTGTCGGCTGGTGGCCGGGTGCTGGCCTACACCGGTGACACGGGCCCGTGCGCTGCGCTGGAGGAGCTGGCGCGGGGTGCGGACGCGCTGCTGGCCGAGGCGTCCTGGTCGGATTCGCCGGACCGCCCCGACGGGGTGCACCTGTCCGGGCGGCAGGCGGCGCGGGTGGCGAAGCGGGCCGGGGTGCGGCAGCTGCTGCTGACCCACCTGCAACCGTGGACCGACCCGCAGGAGATCCTGCGGGAGGCGACCGAGGAGTTCGACGGCCCGGTGGAGGTCGTCGAGGCCGGTCGCGACTACCCGATCTGAGTCGGTGGGAAGGACGAGGATGACGATCACGGCGGTGTGGTCGATCGCGTCGACGGCGGACGCGAACGCGGGCGACGGGCTCAGCGTCACCGAACCGGGCGAGGTCGACGACCTGGTGCGCCGGCTGGCGGAGCCGAACGCGGGCCCCGCGACGATCTGGCACGAGGGGCGGGAGCCCGCGGACTCCGCCACCGGCATGCTCGACCACGACGTGATCGCCGCGGTGTCCGGCGGCTACGGCTACCTGAGCCACATCGACACCGACCACGACTACGCCGTCCTCGACGGCGACCCGGAATCACCCGCGCTGATCAGCGAGGACGCCGAGTTCCCCGCGGGCAGCGGCGTGGACCCGGCGGTGCTGGCGGCGGCGCTGCGGGACTTCCTGGAGACGGGACGGCGGCCGAAGGCCGTGGAGTGGCGCACCCTCGACTGGTAGCGGTCCGGTCACCGCCACCCAGAACGGGCGCGGCACGGGCAGTTAGGGTGGGCGCGTGGCGAGAGCGGATGGGCGGAGCGACGACCAGCTCCGGGACGTGCGAATCACCCGCGGATACCAGGACTGGCCCGCCGGTTCGGTCCTGGTCGAGTTCGGGAAGACCCGCGTGCTGTGCGCGGCGAGCGTGCAGGACGGGGTGCCGCGCTGGCGCACCGGTTCCGGCCTCGGCTGGGTGACCGCCGAGTACGCGATGCTGCCGTCGGCGACGAACACCCGCGGGGTGCGCGAATCGGTGAAGGGCCGCATCGGCGGCCGCACCCACGAGATCAGCAGGCTCATCGGCCGTTCGCTGCGCGCCTGCATCGACCTGGCGGCGCTGGGCGAGAACACGATCGCGCTGGACTGCGACGTGATCCAGGCCGACGGCGGCACCCGCACGGCGGCGATCACCGGCGCGTACGTGGCGCTCGCGGACGCCGTCACCTGGCTGAGCTCGGCGGGCCGGTTGTCCGATCCGAAGCCGCTGTCCTGCTCGATCTCCGCGGTGAGCGTCGGCGTGGTGGACGGCCGGGTGCGGCTGGACCTGCCGTACGAGGAGGACTCGCGCGCCGAGGTGGACATGAACGTGGTCGCCACCGACCACGGCACCCTCGTCGAGGTGCAGGGCACCGGGGAGGGCGCCACCTTCCCCCGGTCCACTTTGGACACGATGGTGGACTTCGCGCTGAACGGCTGCGCCGAGCTGTCCCGCAAGCAGGCCGAGGCGCTGACCGCGCCGTACCCCGGCGAACTCCCCGGCGGTGCCCGGTGACGCGGCTGCTGCTGGCCACCCGCAACGCGAAGAAGCTCGTGGAGCTGCGGCGCATCCTCGAAGCCGAAGGCGTCACCGGCGTCGAGGTCGTCGGCCTGGACGCGGTGCCCGAGTTCCCGGAAGCCCCCGAGACCGGGGCCACGTTCGAGGAGAACGCGCTCGCGAAGGCCGCCGACGCGGCCCGCGCGACCGGTCTCCCCGCCGTCGCCGACGATTCCGGGCTCGCCGTGGACGCGCTCAACGGCATGCCCGGGGTGCTGTCCGCCCGCTGGTCCGGCGCGCACGGCGACGACCAGGCGAACCTGGACCTGCTGCTCGGCCAGATCGGGGACGTGCCGGACGAGCGGCGCGGGGCGGCGTTCGTCTCGGCCGCCGCGCTGGTGCTGCCGGACGGCACCGAGACCGTGGTGCGCGGCGAGTGGCCGGGAACCGTGGTGCGCGCCGAACGCGGCACCAACGGGTTCGGCTACGACCCGATCTTCGTGCCCGAGGGCGAGACGCGGACCGCGGCGGAGCTCTCCGCCGAGGAGAAGGACGCGGACTCGCACCGCGGGCGGGCGCTGCGGTCGCTGCTGCCCATGCTGCGGGAGCTGGCGGCTCGGTAGTGGCAGGCGGCGGTTTCCGCGGGACCGTCTGAAAGTCGGGCTCATCGTCGGAAGCTGCGCCGCGCCTGGCGCGGCCGCGCCGCAGGAGGCATCGGGTCGGGCGCTGCGCGGCCCGCCGACGTCAGCGGGCCCGTTCGCGACGATCGGGACCGCTCATCGGGCCTGTTCATCGGGCCCGCCTGATCGGTGCCGGCGCGGACCGCGCTGAGGCGCCGCTCCCTCGGCGAGCTGGACCCCGGACTCCGGCGGTCGCCCCCGCTGCCCAGCTCCGGCGCGGTTCCGGACCGGCGGGAAGTGCGCGCATGGCGGACACCTAGCCGGGTTTCACGCGGACGGCGGACCCGATCGGCGAGTTCGCGGACCCGAGGCGGCGGGGTGGCTCAGCCCGGAGGCGGCCGATCGGCGCAAGCGGAGCGGAAACCGGACGCGACGCCGCCCGAATGCCGGGTGTGCGCCGCACCACCCGCGCGGGGTGTTCCCCGGACGCCGCGTAACGACCGGCCACGATCCGGCGAAGTGTCGAGTGGGTCCGCGAATCGGGGCGGGCTCCGCAACTTCTCGCCATCAGGCGGACATCGCCGCGCGGCGCGGTGCAGGGATGCACCGAGCGCCGGCCCTTCGCTCTCCGGACCCCGCGACGCGGCGGCCGTCCGGAGCCTCCGCACCGATCGGCGTCCCGGTTTCCGCCGCGCAGTTCCCGCCGAAGGAGAACCTCGATGAAGCCGTTGCTCGTGTGCGTGTCCGTCGGTGTCACCTCCGCCGCCGTCACCTTCAGCGTCCTCGCCGCGTTGCACGCCGCGAACTCGCTCGCCGCTCCCCCGCCGCGCCGCCGCACCGGTTCCGGCCGGTCGGCGTCAGCGGGGTCGCTGTCGGCGGGGTGGGGGGGGCCGGAGCCGGTGCGCGTGCCCGTTCCCGCGCGCTGAACCGACCGGCGCATTCCGGTCATCACGTCCGGCGACACCCCGCGGAACGTTCACCAGTCGGAATGCCGCTGTGACGACGGTCGCCCCAGATCCCGGTCCGGCGGTGATGGCGGTTAGGTTCCGCTGGTGTTCAGCGAATGGATCGAACCGGTGCTGCTGCTCGTCGTCGGATTCCTGTCCGGGGCGATCAACGCCGTAGCGGGCGGCGGATCGCTGCTGGTGTTCCCGGCGCTGCTGGCCACCGGCATGCCACCGCTCGTCGCGAACGTGACGAACTCGGTGGTGCAAGGCCCCGGCTTCGTCGGCGCCGCCGTCGGGCAGCGCGACGACCTCACGGGCGCGCCGCGGCGACTGCTGTGGACGTCGATCGCCGCGGCCGTCGGCTCCTCCATCGGGTGCGTGCTGCTCATGGTGCTGCCCGGCGAGGTGTTCGACGCCGTGGTGCCCGTGCTGATCGGGCTGTCCGCAGTGCTCATGGCGTTCCAGAACACGATCAAGCGCTGGTTCGGCCGGACCGAGGGTGGCGCGGAACGCCTCGGCTGGCTGTCGTTCGGGCTCTTCCTCGCCTCCATCTACGGCGGCTACTTCGGCGGGGCGCGCAGCGTCATCCTCATCGCGATCCTCATGTTCGCGGTCAACGACACGATGCGGCGGCTCAACGCGCTGAAGAACTGGCTCGGGCTCATCGGCAGCGCCGTCACGCTGGTCGTGTACTCGCTGATCGCGCCGGTCGACTGGGCGGCGGTGCTGCTCGTCGCACCCACGACGGTGCTCGGCGGCTACCTCGGGGGCAAGATCGCCCAGCGGATCCCGGCGACGCTGCTGCGCTACCTGGTGGTCGTCATCGCGGCCGGAGTCGCCCTCTACATGGCCTTCGACTGATCCGGGGTGAACGGACCCTTCGACCAACCGGACGGGACGAACGGTCCGTTCACTCCATCCGCGGGTCGCCGAGCCGGTCGCCTCTTCCCGGGGTGAACGGACCCTTCGACCGACCAGACCGGACCAACAGTCCGTTCACCACCCCGAACTGATCCGGGGCGAACGGACCGTTCGACCAACCAGATGGGACGAACGGTCCGTTCACCCATCGACGGTGGACGTGCGGGAGGGGCGGGTCCGAGCCGGAACCGCCCCTCCCGGTGGTGCGGGTCGTCAGACGCCGAGGTCCTTGCGGAGCCGGTCGACGTGGCCCGTGGCCTTGACGTTGTAGAGCGCCTTGTCGATCTTGCCGTCGGGGTCGACGACGAAGGTCGAGCGGATCACGCCCTGCACGACCTTGCCGTAGTTCTTCTTCTCCCCGAACGCGCCCCACGCGGCCATCACCGACTTGTCCACATCGGACAGCAACGGGAAGGTGAGGCCCTCGGCGTCGCGGAACTTCGCCAGCTTCTCCGGCTTGTCCGGCGAGATGCCGACCACGTCGAACCCGGCGTCGTCGAGCACCGCCAAGCTGTCCCGGAAGTCGCACGCTTCCTTGGTGCAGCCGGGCGTGCTGGCCGCCGGGTAGAAGTAGACCACCAGGGAGCGGCCCCGGTAGTCGGCGAGCGCCACGGTCTTGCCGTCGGCGTCCGGCAGGGAGAATTCGGGTGCGGCGTCACCCGGTGCGAGTCGCTGCTGTTCGCTCATGCCTCGACGCTAGTCCACGCCGAACGCCCCGCTCGCCTGGGCGGCCACCGACCGCCCAGGCCACCGCGGGCGAGATCACCTCGGGCGGAACCCTCGACTCAGGGCAGTTGCGGCGCGGTCTCCGACACCGTCTGCGAGACGGTGTTCACCGACACCGCCTCCTCCTGATCATCAGCGGCGATGAACCCACCGAAGAACAGCCCGGCCAGAGCCGAAGCGGTCACGGACAGCGCGCAAACGGTGTAAAGGCGCAGGCTCACCGTTTTCCCTTTCCTGCAGGAGTTTTCGAGGAACACGTCGACATCGACTACCAAGTGATCGCCGGTCGGGGTGGAGACGTTACCGGGTTCCCCCGAACGGGGGGTGAACGCGGCGCTACCTCCTGGAGTTGCGGGGCTGCACCGCCCCGCGTAGACGGGAGACACCAGCACCCCACCTATCGGGAGAGCTCATGCCGACCGTGGCCGACCAGTTCATCGAAGTGCTCGTGCAAGCAGGCGTGCGACGGATCTACGGGATCGTCGGCGACAGCCTCAACCCGGTGGTGGACGCGGTTCGGCGCACCGACGGCATCGAATGGGTGCACGTGCGGCACGAGGAGGCGGCGGCGTTCGCCGCCAGCGCCGAGGCTCAGCTGACCGGGCGGCTCGCGGTGTGCGCGGGCAGTTGCGGGCCGGGAAACCTGCACCTGATCAACGGGCTGTACGACGCGCACCGCAGCGGCGCCCCGGTGCTCGCCCTGGCCTCGCACATCCCGTCGGAGCAGATCGGCACCGGCTTCTTCCAGGAGACGCATCCGGAGGAGTTGTTCAACGAGTGCAGCCACTTCTGCGAGCTGCTCTCCCAGCCGGAGCAGATGCCGCGGCTGCTGCGCAGCGCCATGCAGACCGCGGCGGGGCGGCGCGGTGTTTCGGTGCTGGTGCTGCCGGGGGACGTCGCGCACAAGTCGGCGGCGCGGTCGACGGGCACCGGCGCGGTCGATTCGGAGCCGCCGACGGTGGTGCCCTCCCCGACGCAGGTCGACCAGCTCGCCGAATCGCTGAACTCGGCGGAGCGGGTGATGTTGTTCTGCGGTGCCGGGACCCGTGGCGCGCACCAGGACGTGATGCAGCTGGCGAGCACCTTGCAGGCCCCGGTGGGTCACGCGCTGCGCGGCAAGGAGTGGATCCAGTACGACAACCCGTACGACGTGGGCATGAGCGGGCTGCTCGGCTACGGCGCCTGCCAGCAGGCGATGCAGAAGGCGGACCGGGTGGTGCTGCTGGGCACCGACTTCCCGTACGACAACTTCCTGCCGCAGGCCAACACGGTGCAGGTGGACATCGACCCGACGCACCTGGGCAGGCGCACCGTGCTCGACCTGGCGGTGCACGGCGACGTGCGCGAGACGATCCGCGCGGTGCTGCCGAAGCTGCGGCAGAAGACGGACCGCTCGTTCCTGGACCGGATGCTGCGCGAGCACGCCGACCAGCTGGAGCAGGTCGTCGACTCGTACACCACGAACGTCGGCAACCAGGTGCCGATCCACCCGGAGTACGTGGCCGACGCGCTGGACGACCTGGCGGCCGAGGACGCGGTGTTCACCGTGGACACCGGGATGTGCAACGTGTGGGCGGCGCGCTACGTGACGCC
Source organism: Saccharopolyspora sp. 7B (assembly GCF_020177435.1). Lineage (NCBI taxonomy): Bacteria > Bacillati > Actinomycetota > Actinomycetes > Pseudonocardiales > Pseudonocardiaceae > Saccharopolyspora > Saccharopolyspora sp. 7B. The sequence goes on from NZ_JAIUKC010000087.1 coordinate 9,425, forward strand.
GAACGCGCACCGCCGGGTGCTGGGCTCGTTCGTGCACGGGTCGATGGCGAACGCGTTGCCGCAGGCCATCGGCGCCCAGCTCGTCGACCGGCGCAGGCAGGTGATCGCGATGGCCGGCGACGGTGGGCTGTCCATGCTGATGGGCGAGCTGTTGACGCTGCGGACGCTCCAGCTGCCGGTGAAGGTGGTCGTGTTCAACAACTCCTCACTGGGCATGGTGAAGCTGGAGATGCTGGTGGACGGGCTGCCGGACTTCGGCACCGACCACGATTCGATCGACTACGCCGGGATCGCCGCGGCGGCGGGCATTCACTCGGTGCGGGTGGAGCGGCCCGGTGAGGTGCGGGAGGCGCTGGAGGGGACGTTGGCCCGGCCGGGGCCGGCGCTCATCGACGTGGTGACCGACCCGAACGCGCTGTCGATCCCGCCGAAGATCACCGGTACGCAGGTGAAGGGCTTCGCGCTGGCGGTGAGCCGCACCGTGCTCTCCGGCGGGGTGGGGAAGATGGTGCAGCTGGCGCGGAGCAACCTGCGCAACATCCCCCGTCCCTGAGCACGCGTCACTCGTCCCGGGAGGGGCCAGCCGGGTTTCCGGGAAATCGGTCGCTCTGCGTGAGTTTTCCCGCGTCGCGGCGGGATCGAGAGGCGCGGCGCGGCGAGCCGGTTGCCGCCGCATCCGCCCGGGACGGTGCCGCGGTCCCGATCCTCGGACCAGCACGCCGAGGTCGGGACCAGCTCCGCAGCGGGGAAAAGCACGCTCCGCCAGGTGTTCCGGCCGGTCCCGCACCGCCGCCCCCGGACTCGGTTCGTGCCGCCGGCGCCGGGAAAAGGATGTCGGTTGGGTGACGCGATGGTGACGCTCGGTTCGCAGGGTGGACACTGATCGCCATGACAGTGAGTCCCACGGTGCGCCGCCGCCGCCTCGCCGCGGAGCTGCGCAGGCTCCGAGGACTGGCGGAGGTCACCCAGCAGCAGGCGGCCACCCACCTCGGTTGCACCCAGGCGAAGATAGGCAGATTCGAGACGGCGAAGCGTTCTCCGTCGATCGGCGACGTCAGCGCGTTGCTGGACTTCTACGCCGTCAACGGTGCCGAACGCGAACAGTTGATCAACCTGGCTCGGGACGCCCGGAAGCGCGGCTGGTGGCATTCCTACAGCGATGTGCTTCCCGAGTGGTACGAGACCTACGTCGGGCTGGAGGCCGAGGCCTCGTCCATGCACACCTGGGAGTCGGAAGCGATCCCCGGCCTGCTCCAGACCGCCGAGTACGCGTACGCCATCACCAAGTCCACCTTGATCCGCGCGGACGAGCCGGAGATCAGCCGCCGCGTGGAGCTCCGGATGCAGCGCCAGGACCGGATCACCGGATCGCAGCCCCTGGACCTGTGGGCGGTGATCGGCGAGACGGCGCTGCGCCGCGGCGTGGGCGGTTCGGCGGTATTGCGCCGCCAATTGGAGCACTTGCTCGCTTTGGCGGAACTCCCGAACGTGACGTTGCAGGTCATGCCGTTGGACGCGGGCGCGCATCCGGCGCAGGCAGGGCCATTCGTCATCCTCCGCTACTCCAATCACGTGGATCCGGATGTCGTCTATCTGGAAACCCACGTGGGAGGACTTTATCTCGAACGGGATAACGAGCTGTCCAAATACGTGACGATGATGGACCATCTACGCGCACACGCGATCGACCCGGAAGGGTCCATTCAAGTGATTCACGAGCGCATAGGAGAGCTGTAGATGGAATACCTCACGGGTTGGCGGACCAGCACCCGGAGCACGCACCAGGGACAATGCGTGGAGGTCGGCTTCGGTGCCGCGCGCGTCGGCGTGCGTGACACGAAGGACCGGCCGGGTGGCTACTTCGTCGTCGATCCCGCGCGGTGGGCGGACTTCCTCGGAGGTCTCAAGCGCGGCACTTTCGACCGCTGACCCTCGCACCACCGCGTCCGGTGACCGCGCCGTCCCGGACGTGAGAACGAACCGAAGAACCGAGCGGGTCGCCGGATCCGCGCCCGCTCGGCTCCGATTCTCGAAGTCGGATTAATCCGACCGTCGATCGCCCCGTTTCCGCAGACCGAGGCGCCTTCCTGCTATTCCTCCGATCGCTGCGAAACGCATCTCACCCGAACGGTCCTACTCCTCGCGGGTATTAATCGGTGGCGCGGGTTCGAGGAATGGGGTGAGCAGGCCCGGTACCGCCTCTTCGGCCAGCAGCAGGCCGTTCCCCGCGCGCACGTCGGGGATCGTGCACCGGCCGGACCCGGCCGCCGTGGTGGCCACGACGTCCAGCAGCCCGGAGCGGCGCTGGAACACCGACTGCTCGAAGCGCCAGCCGATGATCCCGTCCCGGCGCAGCGCGACGGTCCGGCGCAGCCCGGTGCCGCGCCTGCCCACCAGGTAGGCGCCGTGCAGCCGGTGTCCGAGGTTGCGGTAGGCGTCGATGCCGAACGCGGTCGCGAGCAACGCCACCGAGGGCACCACGGCCGCCGCCGGGGCGAGGGGGATCCAGCCGAGCACCGCCGCCACCACCGCGGCCGCGGCGAACGGCAGCGCCACCAGCAGCCCCCACGTGATCCGCCGCCGCAGCGCGGCCCGCGGGTGCGCGGTGAAGCCGTCAGCGGGGAAGTTCTCCTCCCGCAGCACCTCGGCGGCGACCCGGCGGGCTTCAGCGCGCGGCGCGGGCGGCAGCAAGGTCTTCGCATCCGGCTGCTTCCCGCCCTCGGCGTCGCTGAGCCCGGTGGCGATCGCGTTGGTGCGGGCCCCGCCGACCCAGCGCAGCAGCAGCGGCTCGGCGAGCTCCACCCCGCGCAACCGGCTCTCCTCCAGGGAGATCGACCGCTGGGTGAGCAGCCCGCGGCGCACCCGGAGCGTCCCGGTGCTTTCGCGGGTGAGCGTGAACCCCCACCACAGCTCCACCGACAGCAGCAGCGAGCCGAGCACCCCGACCAGCACGACCGCCACCACGGGGGCGCCGATGGCCAGCCAGAGCGGGACCGCCCGGATCTCCTCCCCGACGAGCCGGTACACCCCGAACTTCGCCAGCAGTTCGGAGAACGAGCCGAACGCCGAGGCGATCGCGCCCCACACGGCGAGGATCAACGACATCGTGGCGCCGGAGTACAGCAGCCACACCGGACGCAGCCGGGCCAGCTCCCCGTCCCGCGGCCCGTCCGACGCGTCGTCCGCGGCACCGTCCGCAGTGGACTCCCGGAGCAGCAGCGCCGCCCGGATCCGCTCCGCGTCGGACCGGGCCAGCGCGTCCAGCTTCAGCTCGCCGTCGCCCTGCGCCCCGGTGCCGATCTTCACCACGGACAACCCGAGCACCCGGTGCATCGGGTCGGCGGTGAGGTCGACGCTGCGGATGCGGTCCCGCGGTAGCGAGCGGTGGCTGCGGGACAGCACGCCCTTGCGCAGCTCCACCCGCTCCTCGCCGATCCGGTAGGAGCCGAACCACCAGTCCAGCCCGGTGGCCACCGCCAGCAGCGCCGCGCAGGCGGCCCAGATCCCCGCCATGACGGCGACTCCGGCCGGTTTCGTCCCGGCCACGAGCATCACCGCGGCGGTGGGCACCAGCGGCAGCAGCGCCAGGACCACCGGCACCAGCACGACCCGGCCGTCGAGCCGCCGCCAGCCCGCCGGCCCGCTCATGTCGCGTCCCCGGGCGCCGCCTGGGTGGTGGCGGTGAGCCGCTCGACGAGTTCGGCGGCGACCCGGTGGTCCAGCCCGTCGATGCGCAGCGGCCCGGCGGCCGATGCGGTGGTGACGGTGACGCTGGCGAGCCCGAACGCGCGTTGCAGCGGGCCGCGCACCGTGTCCACGGTCTGGATCCGGGACATCGGGGCCACGCGCCACTCCTGGCGCAACCAGCCGGCCGCGGTGTACACGGCGTCGTCGGTGTTCTCCCAGCGGTGCACCCGGTAGCGCCACTGCGGCATCACGACCAGGTAGGGGATGCCGAGCACGGCCACGACGGCGAGCCCGAGCAGCAGCCAGGGGCGGGCGGGGGCGATCAGTGCGGCGAGCACGGCGAGCACCACGGCCGGTGGGACGACGAGGATCGCGGCTTGGGCGGACCACCAGCCGACGGCTCGGCGCTCCACCCGGTGCCGGGGTGGCCGCAGGCGCACCTGCGCTGCGGGTTGTCTGTCTTCTGTGGACACGTCGTGGTCTCCGATTCGGTGGTGCGGCCCTGGTCGCGGCGGGCCTACTTCAAGCTCCGGACCTGCTCCCACAGCTGCGGCCACGGCTCCTGGCGGTCGGTGAGCAGCCACAGCGGGGTGCCGCCGCCGTCGATGCGGCGCACCGCCGCGAAGTGCGGCCGCCACGGTTCCGGGTCCTCGCCGACGAACAGCACGTCCCGCGCACCGTCGTCCGGCGTCCCGAAGTAGCCGTAGCCGCGATGCGCGCTGTGCGCCGGTGGCAGTCCGTACTCGTGGGTGTGCGCGTCGAGCATCGCAGCAAGGATGTAGCTCTCCCCCACCACCGCCGTGTGCTCCCGCTGCTGCGCGGGCAGCTGCCGGTACGCGGTGGCGACCTCTCCGGCCAGGGCCCGGTCCGCGGGCACCCCGAACGCGGTGGCCAGCATCGAGGACATCACCACGACGGCGCCCGCGGCGAGCACCGCCAGAGCGCCGGCCGGCCACGCGAGCCACGCGGCGCCGCGCCGCCCGGCCGCGGCCCGCGCTTCCCGCCTGCGCTGGAAGGCGACCGCGCCGGCCGCGAGCAGCACGCCGTACATGCCGACGACGTAGTAGGGCCGCCCGCTGGTGGCGATGTAGAAGGCGTACTGCGCGAGGGCGGCGGCCGCGATGAACCGGTAGGGGCGGAACTCGGCGGCGGTGAGCATCCGCGCCACGCCGTAGAGGCAGAGCGGGACGCCGAGAACTCCCATGTACAGCATCATCGAAAGGGCCGCGCCGCTCCGGCCGCCGCTGAGGATCGGCGTCTCCGCCTGGACCACTTCGCTCATCGCCAGCTGCGGCCACCCGTGCGCCGCCTGCCAGATCAACGTCGGTGCCGCGATGACCAGTGCGATCCCGATGCACCCCCAGAACTTCGGGCGGCGCAGCAGGTCCCGCGGACCGAACACCAGCAGGCAGAGCAGCAGCGCCGCGCAGAGCACCGCGACGTGCACCTTCACCTGCATCGTGACCCCGATGACGCCGCCGAGGCCGAGCAGCAGCCGATCGTCGGCCCGCCCTTCCGCGTGCTGCCGGCACCAGCGCACCAGCAACAGGCACAGCAGCATCCACAGCGGCGCTTCCAGCGTGTACGGGGTGATCCAGTGCGCGACCAGCGAGGTCCACAGCCCCGTCGCGAACCCCAGCCCCGCGAGCACCTGGCTGCGCCGGTCGCCGCCGAACTCCCGCGCCAGCGACCCGGCGAGCAGCACGCCGCCTGCCGAGATCAGCACGGCGGGCAGGCGCAGCACGATCATGGAGCCGGGAGCGAGCCAGCCCATCGCACCGGCCAGCAGCGGCGCGAGCGGCGGCTGGTCGACGTAGCCCCAGTCCGGGTGGTACCGGCCCGCGGCCAGCATGTACACCTCGTCGATCCAGTACCCGCCGAACGCCCCCACCACGAGGTGGACCACCGCGAACGCGGCCGCGACGAGCAGCAGCGGACGGCGGGCGAACGCGGGCGGCCCCGCGGTGGTGGACGGTGGCCGCGCCGCGGTGGCGCGCACTTCGGTATGCATGGTCTCCCCCAGGAGGATTCGCGATCGAGGACCATTCCACTCCACCCGGGGCACCCGGCGCGACGGTTTTCGGTCGGTTCTCGCTGTGACGGAAGTCGTGCGCTGGTACGACTTTCGTAGGTTCGCGGCCGACGGCGGTGTGGATTCCGGCGGTTCGCCCCGGTTCCGCGGCTACGGTGTGGCTGTGCAACGCCCGCTGTGGCGACACCTCTGGGACACCCCGCGCGATGCGGTGTTCGACGTGGTGCTGGTCGCCGTCCTGTTCCCGCTCGGCCCGATCCTGGCCGTGTTCTTCCCGCCGGACGTGCCGCCGCAGGACTTCCGGTGGCTCGGCGGGGAATGGGTCGCGCAGGTGGTGCTGAACCTGTTCACGCTGGGCCTGCTGGTGCGGCGCCGCTACCCGGTGGTGCTGCTGGCCGTCGCGCTGGTGATGATGCTGGTGCACCTCGTCGCGGTGAGCACGGGGACCGGGGCGCTGTTCTCGATCAACCAGCACTCCGATCCGTGGATGCCCGGGGAACTGCCGTTCCTCACCTACGCGTTCGCCGCGTTCGAGACGCGGGCCCGGTGGCGCGCCGCCGGCTGGGTGCTGGTCGCCGCGGTGGTGTTCACGGCGCTGCGGCCGTGGACGAACCCGGACGGCGAGACGTTGAACAACGCGGTCTGGGTGACGGCGTTCCCGGCGCTGCTCGGACTGTGGACCGGCGCGCGGCGGCGGCTGGTGGCGGCGCTGCGGGACCGGGCGGAGCGAGCCGAACGCGAGCAGCACCTGCTGGCCGAGCAGGTGCGCACCGAGGAGCGGGCGAAGCTGGCCTCGGAGATGCACGACGTGGTCACGCACCGGGTGAGCCTGATGGTGCTGCAGGCGGGCGCGTTGGGGGTGACCGCGCAGGACGGGGCGACCCGGCGGGCCGCCGAGGAGCTGCGGGCCGGCGGCTGCCAGGCGCTGGACGAGCTGCGGGACTTCCTCGGCGTGCTGCGCTCCGGCGAGCAGCGGCCGGACGTGGTCGCCGAGTCGGCGCTGCCCGACCTGTCCGAGCTGGTCGCCGAGTCGGAGTCGGTGGGCGTCCCGGTGCGGCTCACCGAGCTCGGCGAGTCGACCGCGGTGTCCCCGGCGGTGGGCAGGACCGCCTACCGCGTGGTGCAGGAGGCGCTGACGAACGTGCACAAGCACGCGCCGGGCAGCGAGGTGCTGGTGCACGTGGAGTACGACGCGGACCGGGTGCGGCTGGCGGTGCGCAACACGCGCCCCGATCCCGCGGGCGGGGGCGAGCTCGCCGCCAGCGGTTCGGGGGCCGGGTTGCTGGGCCTGCGGCAGCGGGTGGAGCTGGTCGGCGGGACCTTCCGGTCCGGTCGAACCGGGGACGGGGGGTTCGAGGTCGGTGCCATACTCCCCGGGTACGTGCCCACGGCCGAAGCCGGATCGGGCTAGGCCCGCGGTGAACGGGGTTTCCGTGGTGAGCGAGACGGTCCGCGTCGTCGTGGTCGACGACGAGCCGATGGTGTGCGCGCACCTGCGCACGATCCTCGGCTCGGCACCGGACGTCGAGGTCGTGGGCGACGCGCAGGACGGGGCCGCGGCGGTCGAGGCCGTGGTGCGGCACCGGCCGCACGTGGTGCTGATGGACCTGCGGATGCCGGGCGTGGACGGGTTGACCGCGACGGAACGCATCGCGCGGCTGCCCGAGGCGCCCGCGGTGGTGGTGCTGACGACGTTCGACGCGGACCAGCACGTGCTGCGGGCGCTGCGGGCCGGGGCGTCCGGTTTCCTGGTGAAGTCGACTCCGCCGGAGGATCTGATCGGCCTGGTGCGGGTGGCGGCGGACGGGCACACCGTGCTGTCCCCGCAGGCGGCGAAGCGCCTGGTGGCCGCGTCGGACGGGACCGGGAGGCAGCGCGCGCAGGAGGCGGTCCGCGAACTCACCGACCGGGAGCGGGAGGTGCTGGCGGGGATCGGCGACGGCCTGTCCAACGCGCAGATCGGCGAACGGCTCTTCCTGTCGGAGGCGACGGTGAAGGGCTACGTGTCCCGGACCTTGGTGAAGCTGGAGTGCGCGAACCGGGTGCAGGCCGGGTTGATCGCCCACGAAGCGGGCCTGACCGAACGCTGACCGCCGATCCGCAACGCACGCCCCCGGGAACGGCGGAAGGCCCACCCGAGGCGTGCTCGGATGGGCCTTCCGCTCGCCGGGCTCAGGCCCAGAGCTGTCCGTCGAGGCGCTGCGCGGCCTCGTCGAGGGTACCGCCGTAGGCACCGGTGGACAGGTACTTCCACCCGGCGTCGGCGACCACGAACACGATGTCCGCCGACTCCCCGGCGGCGGCGATCTTCTCGCCGATGGTGAGCGCCGCGTGCACCACGCCCCCGGTGGAGATCCCGGCGAAGATCCCCTCCGATTCCAGCAGCTGCCGAGTGCGCCGCAACGCGTCGTAGGAGCCGACGGAGAACCGCCGGGACAGCACGTCCGGGTCGTAGAGCTCCGGCACGAAGCCCTCGTCGAGGTTGCGCAGCCCGTACACGAGTTCGCCGTAGCGCGGTTCGGCGGCGACGATCTGCACGCCCGGCTTCTGCTCCCGCAGGTACCGGCCCACGCCGACGAGGGTGCCGGTGGTGCCCAGCCCCGCGACGAAGTGCGTGATGCCCGGCATGTCCCGCAGGATCTCCGGCCCGGTCCCCCGGTAGTGCGCGTCGGCGTTCGCGGAGTTGCCGTACTGGTAGAGCATCACCCAGTCCGGGTTCTGCTCGGCCAGTTCCTTGGCGACCGCGACGGCCTGGTTGGAGCCGCCCGCCGCGGGCGAGGACACGATGCGCGCGCCGAAGGCCTGCAGGATCTGCCTGCGCTCCTCGGAGGTGTTCTCCGGCATCACGCACACCAGGCCGTAGCCCTTGAGCTTCGCGGCCATCGCCAGCGAGATGCCGGTGTTGCCGGAGGTGGGCTCCAGGATGGTGCAGCCGGTGGTGAGCCTGCCTTCCTTCTCCGCCGCTTCGATCATGGACAGCGCCGCGCGGTCCTTGATCGAACCGGTCGGGTTCCGGTCTTCCAGCTTCGCCCAGAGCCGCACGTCAGCGGCGGGCGAGAGGTTCGGCAAGCCCACCAGCGGGGTGTCACCGAGCGCGTCGAGCAGCGAGTCGTAGCGGGCCACGACGAGCCTCCTGTCTCAGCGGCGGTGGGAGATCAGCGCATGCCGCCGGCGACGGCGGGCAGGATCGTCACGTTGTCCCCGTCGGCCACGCTGGCCTCCAGGCCACCGGCGAAGCGCACGTCCTCGTCGTTGACGTAGACGTTGACGAAGCGGTGCAGCGAGCCTTCCTTGACCAGGCGGTCCTTGAGGCCGCCGTGCTTGCTGTCGAGGTCGTTGATGACCTCGGCGACGGTGCTGCCGCTGGCTTCGACGGACTTCTGCCCGTCGGTGTGGCTGCGCAGGATGGTGGGGATCGAGACCTTGATTGCCATGATGGGAACCTCCCTGTCCACGAGGACTACTGAACGGAACTTGCGCACGCCGCAACCCGCCGCGGCGGGGCGGCGGGAGCGGCTCAGCCCTGGTCGGGCACCTCGTCGGCGCCGGTGTGGGCGAACATGTACGACTCCACGATCTGCACCGGCTCCTCGGTCACCACGCCGTCGAGGATCCGGTAGGAGCGCAGTTCGTGGGTCTCCGGGTCCCTGGTGGACACGAGGACGTAGTGCGCGTTGGGCTCCGAGGCGTAGGAGACGTCGGTGCGCGACGGGTACGCCTCGGTGGCGGTGTGCGAGTGGTAGATGACGACGGGCTCCTCGTCGGCCTCGTCCATCCCCCGCCACACCTTGAGCTGCTCGCCGGAGTCGAACCGGTAGAACGTCGGCGAGCGCTCCGCGTTGATCATCTCGATGAGCCGCTCGGGGCGGTCCGACCCGTCGGGACCGGCGATGACGCCGCACGCCTCGTCCGGGTGGTCCCGTCGAGCGTGCGCGACCATCGCGTCCACGAGGTCACGTCGAATCACCAGCACAGGCACCATCCTACTATGTGGGGCACCGGTGTCCAGCATGCGGAACTCCCGCGGTCCGGTGCCGTTTGCGGGATCAACGTCCGCCCACCTTGGTTCATTCCCGCGCCGAGGGGTAGAGGCTCGTGTACGACGTCACCTCGCCGACGGGTTCGGCGGCGAGCACGGCCCGCACGATCGCCCGGCGCACCACGCCGGCGGCGACGGCGCACACCTCGTCGAGCACCGGAACCCACTGCGCACCGGGCTCGCGTTCCCCGGTGGCGAGCGCGAACACCGTGTCACCGTCGGCGAGGGAGTGCGCGGGCCGGATGGCCCGGGCGAGCCCGTCGTGGGCGGCGACGGCGATCCGCTTGCAGTGCGCTTTGGTGAGCGCGAGGTCGACGGCGACGACGCCGATGGTGGTGTTCAAGGGGCGGGACGCGGTGCCGTGCCGGGAGGGGCGGCCCGCGGTGGGCCCGGTGCGGGCGCGGCCGGCGACGACCTCGGCTTCGGCGGGGGCGCGCAGCCCGGGGTGGCCGTCCCAGGGCAGTCCGGTCTCCGGGTCGATCACGGAGCCGAGGGAGTTGACCGCGAACAGCGCGCCGACGGTGACATCGATGCCGAGCGCCGCGCTGTGGAACACCTCGCCCGCGGTGCCGATGCCGCCCTTGAGCGAGCCGGCGACGGCGCCGGCGCCCGCGCCAACGTTGCCCTCGCGGGACTCCTCGGCGGTGGCGGCGTCGCAGGCGAGGCGGCCGAACTCGGCGCCGGGCCGGTTGCCCCAGTCCCCCATCGGCAGGTCGAACAGCACGGCGGCGGGCACCACCGGCACCACTTCGTGGGCGTGGGGGCCGACCCGGAAGCCGTAGCCGCGGTCGGCGAGCCAGCTCATCGCGCCGTCGGCGGAGGCGAGCCCGTAGGCGCTCCCGCCGGTGAGCACCACGCCGTGCGCCTGCGCGACGAGGTGGGTCGGTTCGAGCACGTCGGTCTCGCGGGTGCCGGGGCCGCCGCCGCGCACGTCCACCGCGGCGGTCGCGCCGCCGGGGGTGAGCACCACGCTCGTCCCGGTGGCCCACCGCTCGTCCAGCCGCTGGTGGTGCCCGACGAGCACCCCGCCCACGTCCACGATCGAATCCCGCGTCCCGGCAGCCATCCCCCCATCCTGCCGCAGGGAGAGACTCGGAAACCGAGACCGAGCAACCCGCCGCCCGATCTACCTCTTGTCAGCGGCAAAGCCGCTGAGCAGCGACCACCAAAGCAAAAGGACCACCCGCGGGTTCCGCCACCCCACCCGAAAATCAGGCTGGGGAACGAAGAATTCCCTCAAGAAGAGACCGCGTCGACCAGGCTGTCCTGGACCCAGGTGAGCCACTGGTACACCCCGAGGTGCTCCCGCCGCAGGTCGTCCTCCGGCGGTTCCTCCGGCATGTCGTCCTGCACGTCGAGTGCGGTGCCGAGCGCGAGCCGCACGTCGTTGAGCGCGGCCATCCAGTTGTCGGCCTGCTCGCCGCTGAGCACGACCCGGCCGCCTTCGCGGGGGCAGGTGTCGAGGACGACGGCGGCGACGCCGGTCTTGACGTCGAGCAGTTCGGGTTCGTAGAGGGAGCGCATGGCGCCCGCGGCTTCGGGCTGCTCCTCGTCCGTCTCCCCGGTTTCGGGGTCGCGGCGGTAGAAGTCGGGCAGCAGCCGTCCGAGGACCCGGTCCTCGGGCGGGGTGGAGGGACCGGTGCGGATGCCGGTGAGTTCGGCGAGCTCGTCCTGCGGCGTCTCCTCGGCGCGCGCGGTGAGCATGTCCTTGATCTGGCCGACGAGCCCCCGGATCACGGCCGCTTCCTGCTGGGAGAGCTCGGCGACGACGTGCCCGTTCTTGCGAGTCCAGCCGTTCACGTGATCACGAGTCTTTCTGCATCGTGGCCCACAGGCCTGCGGCGTGCAGTTTCGCGACGTCGCCCTCGACCTTCTCCTTGGCGCCCGAGGACACGGCGGCCCGGCCCTTGTTGTGGACGTCGAGCATGAGCTTGGTCGCGTGGTCCCGGCTGTAACCGAAGATCTTCTGCAGAACGTAGGTCACGTAGGACATCAGGTTCACCGGGTCGTTCCAGACCACGGTGACCCACGGCTTGTCCTCGTCTCCGAGTTCAGCCGGTTCCAGTTGCGCGCGCTCCAGTTCAGCGGGCGAGGTCATGTCCCCATGTTCGCACGCGGGCACGGAGCGCATGTCGACCGCACGGTCAATTCGGGCACGACCTGCGGAGGGGGCGGGCGGTCGCGGCCACGTAACCTCTGATCCATGACGGCCGCTGCCAGTACCGCGTTGCGCACAGATCATTACGAGCTGACCATGCTGGCCAGCGCCTTGCGGGATGGGACCGCGGAGCGCCGGTGCGTGTTCGAGGCGTTCACCCGGCGGTTGCCGGACGGTCGCCGCTACGGCGTGGTCGGCGGCACGGAGCGGGTGCTGGAGGCGATCGAGAACTTCCGCTTCGACGAAGCCGAGCTGGAGCGCCTTGCCGAGGATCATGTGGTCGATGAGACCACCCTCTCGTGGTTGCGCGACTACCGGTTCCGCGGCGACGTGGACGGTTACCCGGAAGGGGAGCTGTACTTCCCGGGTTCGCCGCTGCTGACGGTGCGCGGCACGTTCGCCGAGGCGGTCATCCTGGAGACCGTCATCCTGTCGATCATGAACCACGACAGCGCGATCGCCGCGGCGGCCGCGCGGATGGTGTCGGCGGCCAACGGCAGGCGGATCATCGAGATGGGGTCGCGCCGCACCCACGAGGAGTCGGCGGTGGCCGCGGCCCGCGCCGCCTACCTGGCCGGGTTCACCGCGACCTCGAACCTGGAGGCGGGCCGCCGCTACCGGATCCCGACGGCGGGCACCTCGGCGCATTCGTTCACGTTGCTGCACGACTCCGAGCGTGCCGCGTTCGAGTCGCAGATCGCCGCACTTGGCGCGGACACGACACTCCTGGTGGACACCTACGACATCTCGCGCGGCATCGCGACGGCGGTGGAGGTGGCGGGTCCGGGGCTGGGCGCGGTGCGCATCGACTCGGGTGATGTCGGCGTGCTGGCGCGGCAGGCGCGGGAGCAGCTGGATTCGCTGGGCGCGACGGGCACCCGGATCGTCGTGTCCGGCGATCTGGACGAGTACGCGATCGCCTCGCTGCGCGCGGAACCGGTGGACGGCTACGGGGTGGGCACATCGCTGGTCACCGGTTCGGGGGCGCCGACGGCGGGCATGGTCTACAAGCTGACCGACGTGGAGGGCCGGCCGGTCGCGAAGCGCAGCACGCACAAGGAGTCCCGCGGCGGCACGAAGTCGGCGCTGCGCAGGCACAAGGACACGGGCACCGCGCTGGAGGAGGTCGTGTTCCGCACCGGTCGCGGTTTCGAGGACCCGAAGGCGGGCCCGCACGACCGGGTGGTGCCGATCCCGCTGGTCCGCGGTGGCGAGCGGGTCGAGGACCTGCCGACGCTGGAGGACAATCGGGAGCGCCTGCGGCACGCCTTGGTGAGCCTGCCGTGGGAGGGCTTGAAGTTGTCCAGCGGGGAGCCCGCGATCCCGACGGTGTTCCAGGCGGAGGAGACGGCATGAGCGCTGCGGTGCGCGCGCTGCTGGTCGTGGACGTGCAGCTCGACTTCTGCGAGGGCGGCGCGCTGGCCGTGGCCGGTGGGGCCGGGGTGGCGGCGGCGATCTCCCGGCACGTGGCGGAGTCCGAGTACGCGCACGTGGTCGCCACCCGCGACTACCACGTGGACCCGGGCGGCCACTTCAGCTCGGAGCCGGACTACGTGCGGTCCTGGCCGGTGCACTGCGTGGCGGGCACGGCGGGCGCGGCGTTCCACCCGGAGCTGGAGGTGGGTCCGGTGCGGGCCGTGTTCTCGAAGGGACGTTTCGACGACGGCTACTCGGGTTTCGAGGGCGTCGACGGCGACGGCCGCGGCCTCGCCGAGTGGCTGGCCGAGCGCGGGGTCACCGAGGTGGACGTGGTGGGCATCGCGACCGATCACTGCGTGCGGGCGACGGCGTTGGACGCGGCGGCGGCCGGGTTCGCGACGACCGTGCTGCTGGACCTGACGGCGGGCGTCGCGCGGGCCACGGTCGACGCGGCGCTGGACGAGCTGCGCGCGGCGGGGGTGCGCGCCACGGGGACCCCGGTGGTGGCGTGACGTCGGGTGCACGGCCCGATGCACCCGCTCGGGGCGTCGGAGGTGGCCGGTAGCGTTGCCGGGCGTGCCAGGTTCTGTTCCGCAGTGGTCCGATCCGGACGTGTTCGCGCTCGACGACGATGACGAGCTCCCACCCGAGATCGCCGCCGACCTGGCGTCGCAGGGACCGCCCGAACGCCGCAAGCAGCGCCGGGACGAACCGATCACGGCGAAACCACCGGAGCGGATCCCGGACCTGGCGACGCTGCTGGGCCTGGCGGTGAGCTCCGTCGGCGGCTCCGAACGCGAGGGCCAGTCGCGGATGGCGGCGGCCGTCGAGCACTCCATCGCCTCCGGCGAGCACCTCGCCGTGCAGGCCGGGACCGGCACCGGGAAGTCGCTGGCCTACCTGGTGCCCGCTATCCGGCACGCCGTCGCCGCCGCCACCACCGTGGTGATCTCGACGGCCACGATCGCCCTGCAGCGCCAGCTCGTCGACCGCGACCTGCCCCGGCTGTCGAAGGCGCTCGCCGACGCGCTCGGCAGACCGCCGACCTTCGCGATCTTGAAGGGCCGCCGCAACTACCTGTGCCTGAACCGGGTCGAGGGCGGCGCTCCAGCCGAACCGGAGGAGGGCGCGCTGTTCGACCCGTTCGCCGCCTCCGCGCTGGAACGCCAGGTCAAACGGGTCCGCGAATGGGCCACCGAGACCGAGACCGGGGACCGCGACGAGCTGGTGCCCGGCGTCACCGACCAGGCGTGGCGGCAGCTGTCGGTGACCGCGAAGGAATGCCTCGGCGTGCACCGCTGCCCCATCGGCACCGACTGCTTCGCCGAACGCGCCCGCGGTGAGGCGGGCCGCGCCGACGTCGTCGTCACCAACCACGCGCTGCTGGCCATCGACGCCCTCGACGACCGGCCGGTGCTGCCCGAGCACGACGTCGTCGTGGGCGACGAGGCGCACGACCTCGTCGACCGGGTCACCTCCGCCGCGACCGGCGAGCTGTCGGCGAACCAGGCGAAGCTCGCCGCGCGGCGCTGCGGGCGTGCCATCGACCAGGGCATCGCCGACCGGCTCGACGAGGCCGCCGAAGGGCTGGAGATCGTCCTCGCCGACGCCCGGCCGCAGCGGCTGGAGGAGATGCCCGAAGCGCTCGGCGGTGCGCTCACCGCGTTGCGCGACGCCGCGGCCGCCTGCACCACCGCGCTCGGGCCGGAGCGCAAGGAGGACCCGGACGGCAGCAGCGCCCGCAAGCTCGCGCTCGCCGTCACCGAAGAGGTGCACGACAACGCGGTGCGGCTGCTCGACGCCTTCGACGAGCCGGAGGGGCAGCGCCGCGACGTGGTGTGGGTCGCCGCCGAACCGAACCGGGTGCCCGCGGTGAAGGTCGCGCCGCTCGGCGTCGGCGGGCTGCTGCGGGAACGGCTGTTCGGGCAGCGCACGACGGTGCTCACCTCGGCGACGCTGGCGCTCGGCGGGTCCTTCGACACCCTCGCCCGGCAGTGGGGGCTGCCGCCCGAGCGCACGGCCTCCCCCGCCGCGGGCATGGCCAGCGGCAAGGAGGTGCCGTCCGACTCCGGTGGCCCGAAGTGGACGGGGCTGGACGTCGGCTCGCCGTTCGAGCACCAGCGCAGCGGGATCCTCTACGTCGCCCGGCACCTGCCGCAGCCCGGGCGGGACGGGTTGCCGCCGGAATACCTCGACGAGCTCACCGAACTCGTCGAGGCCGCCGGGGGCCGCACCCTCGGGTTGTTCTCCTCGATGCGGGCCGCGCGGCAGGCGTCCGAGGAACTGCGGGGGCGGCTCGGCACGCCGGTGCTGTGCCAGGGCGAGGACAACACGGCGCAGCTCGTCGCCAAGTTCGCCGCCGACCCGGCGACGTCCCTGTTCGGGACCTTGTCGCTGTGGCAGGGGGTGGACGTGCCCGGGGATTCGCTGCAGCTCGTGGTGATGGACCGGATCCCGTTCCCCAGACCGGACGACCCGTTGGCCTCGGCGCGGCAGAAGGCGGTCTCCGCGCACGGCGGCAACGGTTTCCTGACCGTGGCGGGCACGCACGCGGCGCTGCTGCTGGCGCAGGGTGCTGGGCGGCTGCTGCGGTCCTCGCACGACCGGGGGGTCATCGCGGTGCTCGACCCGCGGCTGGCCACCGCCCGCTACGGAGGGTTCCTACGGGCTTCGCTGCCCCCGTTCTGGACGACGCACGATCCGCAGGTGGTGCGGGGTGCGCTGACGCGGCTGAACGCGGCGGCGGGCTGAGCTCGTGCACGGGTCGCCGGGTGTCCACGATGTGGCGCAGGTCTTTCCGCCCCGGCCCCGCCTGCGGGTACGTTGACGCCGATCCCCTGATCCTCATGAGGAGGCGTCGTGCCCGCGCAGCGCACCGAACCGGCCGCGGACCTGGCCAGGACCGTGGTGTTCGCGGCGTTCATCGCCGTGCTCGGGTTGTTCCCCGGCCTGTACCTGGCGGGCGCGGCGGTGCCGGTGGTGCTGCAGAACATGGGGCCGCTGCTGGCGGGCAGCATCCTGGGGGCGCGCCGGGCGGGCGCCTCGGTGCTGCTGTTCCTGGCGCTGGTGGCGATCGGGCTGCCGCTGCTGTCCGGTGGTCGGGGCGGCATCGCCCCGTTCGCGGGCCCGAGCGGCGGGTTCGTGATCGGCTGGTTGCTCTCGGCGGTCGTGGTGGGGCTGATCGTGCAGCGCGGACTGCCGCGGCCCGGGTTGCCGCTGCTGCTGGCCGCGAACCTGGCGGGCATCGCCGCGGACTACCTGATCGGCATCCCGTACTGGGCGGCGTTCACGGGTGATCTGGGTGCGGCGGCCGTGCAGTCGCTGGTGTTCGTGCCTGGCGACGCGGTGAAGCTGGTGCTGGTGTCGCTGGTGGCGGCGGCGGTGCACCGGGCGCTGCCGTCGTCGCCGGCCGGGGCGCGGCGCTGAATGCTCCCGGCACTGATCTCGCGGGTGACCTGCGGCGACGTGGCCTCGGACGGCGCGGAGCTGCGGCGTCGCGCGCACGGTGCGGCGCGGGCGCTGGCGGGCGTGCGGCGGGTCGCGGTGGACGAACCGGATCCGGTGCACCGGTTGTGCTGGCTGCTGGGGGCCGAGCTGGCGGGCGCGGCGGCGCTGGTGGTGGATCCGGACTGGTCGCGGCGGGACGAGGTGCTGGCGGACGCGGCGCCGGAGGTCGTGGTCTCGGGCGCGCCGGAGCCGGGCGATCCGGTCGCGCGGCGGGGTGACGAGCGCACCTGGTTCTACCTGCCGACGACGTCGGGCAGCAGCGGGGTGCCGAAGGTGCTGGTGCGGTCGCGGCGTTCCTGGTCGGAGAGCTTCCGGGCGCTGGACGTGCCGCTCGGCCCGGACGACGCGGTGCTGGTGCCGGGCCCGTTGAGCTCCTCGCTGTTCCTGTTCGGCGCCGTGCACGCGCTGCACGGGGGCGCGTCGCTGCGGTTGCTGCGCCGCTGGTCGGCGACGGCGGCGGCCGCGGCGTGCCGGGACGCGACGGTGGTGCACGTGGTGCCCGCGATGCTGGCGGCGCTGCTGTCGGTGTGGGAGCGCGAGCCGGAACCGCGCCCCCGGCTGCGGCTGGTGGTGTGCGGTGGTGCGGCGGTGGACGCGGAGCTGGAGGCCCGGCTGCACCGGGTGCTGCCGGGGTGCGAGCTGCTGGAGTACTACGGGGCGGCGGAGCTGTCGCTGGTGGCGGTGCGGCGCGGTGAGCCGCGGCTGCGCCCGGTGGTGGAGGTGGACGTGCGCGACGAGTCCGGCGCGTCCCTCCCGCCGGAGGTGCCGGGTGCGTTGTGGGCGCGGTCCGAGCTCGTCTGCGACGGCCACCTGCGCGGCGGTGTCCTCGTGCCCGCCGCCCCCGGCTGGCGCGGGGTGGGTGATCGGGCGGTGCGCCACGAGGACGGCACGGTGACGGTGCTGGGTCGCGCCGGGTCGGTGATCGGCACGGGCGGGCACCTGGTCGCCGCGGAAGAGGTGGAGGCGGTGCTGCGCGCGGTCGGCGGGGTGCTGGACGTGGTGGTGGCGGGGACGCCGCATCGGCGGCTGGGCGCGCTGGTGACCGCGGTGCTGGAGGTCGATCCGGGATCACCGCCGACGCGGGCGCGGCTGCGGGACGCGACCCGGCGTCTGGAGCCGGCGAAGCGCCCGCGGCGGTGGCTGGTGCTGCCCGAGCTGCCCCGCACTCCGGCGGGGAAACCGGCGCGGGCCGAGGTGGCGCGGCTGCTGCGGGACGGTGCGCTCGACGCGGAGGTGCCCGCGTGAGCGATCGCGAACCGGTGGTGATCGCCGCCCGCCGCAGCCCCGTCGGCGAGGTCGGCGGCGCGTTGAAGCACTGGGAGGTGGATCGGCTGGCCGCCCCGGTGCTGGCGGCGGTGCTGCGGGATTCGGGCTTGGATTCGGTGGACGACGTGCTGCTGGGCAACGTGCTGGGCCCGGGCGGGAATCCGGCGCGGGTGGCGGCGTTGCGCGCCGGGCTCGGCCTGGAGGTGCCGGGCATGTCGGTGGATCGGCAGTGCGCGAGCGGGTTGAGCGCGATCGTGGCGGCGGCGGCGCTGGTGCGCGGCGGCGCCGGGGAGCGCTACCTGGCCGGTGGGGTGGAGAGCGCGTCGACGGCGCCGTGGCGGGCGCACCGGCCCCGGTCGGCGGGGGAGCCGCCGCGGTTCTACTCGCGTGCCCCGTTCGCGCCCGCCGACCTGGGCGATCCGGACATGGGTCCGGCCGCGGACCTGGTGGCGGCGGAGGCGGGCGTGTCGCGGCGGCGGCAGGACGAGTTCGCGGCGCGCAGCCACGCGCGCGCGGTCGCCGCGCAGGACGCGGGCCGGTTCGATGCGGAGCTGGTCGATGTCAGCGGGCTGCGGGACGAGCGGCCGCGGCGCGGTTTCACCCCGGAGCGGCTGGCCCGGTTCCGCCCGGCGTTCACGGCGGACGGCACCGCGACGGCGGCGAACTCGTGCGGGATCAGCGACGGCGCCGCGGCGGTGCTGGTCACCAGCGAGCGGGAGCGCCGGCGGCTCGGGGTGCCGGGGCTGCGGCTGGTGGCCGAGCGCACCTGCGGGGTCGATCCGAACCGGTTGGGCCTGGGCGCGGTGCCCGCGTTGCGGCACGTGCTGCGCGACCGGCCCGCTCCGGAGCTGGTGGAGTTCACCGAGGCGTTCGCCGGTCAGGTGCTGGCCTGCACCGATGCGGCCGGGATCGACGAGCGCGCGGTGTCCCCGGACGGCGGCGCCATCGCGCTCGGGCACCCCTGGGGCGCGTCCGGCGCGGTCCTGGTGGTGCGATTGTTCAGCCGCATGGTGCGCGAGGACGGGCCGCGCACCGGGGTGGCGGCCCTGTCCTCCGGTGGCGGGCTGGGCGTGGCGACGGTGTGGGAGCGAGTGGAGTGATCGAGTTCGAGGGCGTCGGGCACGCCTACGGCGAGCACGCGGTGCTGGACGGCGTGGACCTGCGGCTGCCGGAGAAGCGGGTCGCGTTCGTGGGGGCGAACGGGTCCGGCAAGTCCACCCTCGCCCGCATGATCAACGGGCTGGTGTCGCCGACGCGCGGGCGGGTGCTGGTGGACGGGTTGGATCCGGCGCGGGAGGGCCGGGCGGTGCGCCGCCGGGTCGGGTTCGTGTTCACCAACCCGGACAGCCAGATCGTGATGCCGACGGCCGGGGAGGACGTCGCGTTCTCGCTGCGCAGGCACGGCGTGCCGAAGGCGGAGCGGGAGCGGCGGGCGGCGGAGGTGCTGGCCCGGCACGGCCTCGACGGCTACGCGGAGCACCCGGCGCACCAGCTCTCCGGTGGGCAGAAGCAGCTGCTGGCGCTGTGCTCGATGCTGGTGCTGGAGCCGGACGTGCTGGTGTGCGACGAGCCGACGACGCTGCTGGACCTGCGCAACAAGCGGCACTTCGTGGAGCTGCTGCAGCAGCTGCCGCAGCAGGTGGTGCTGGTGACGCACGACCTGCACCTGCTGGACGGCTTCGACCGGGTGGTGGTGATCGACGAGGGCCGGGTGGCCGCGGACGACGCCCCGGCGGCGGCGCTGGCGCACTACCGGGAGCTGGCCGGATGAGCCCGATCGGCCTGTACGAGCCGGGGTCGAGCGTGCTGCACCGGACTCCGGCCGGGGTCAAGTTCGTGCTGCTGCTGGCGTTCGCGGTGCTGATCTTCCTGCTGGGTTCGCCGGTGGCGCTGGGCGCGGTGGTGGCCGGGGTGCTGCTGGGCTACGCGGTGGCGCGGATCCCGCCGCGGCGCTGCTGGCAGGTGTCCCGGCTGCTGCTGCCGCTGCTGGCGGTGATCTTCCTCCTGCAGTGGTGGACGCTGGGGGCGCAGCAGGCGGGCGTGGTGACGTTGCGGCTGCTGGCGGCGATCGCGGCGGCGAACCTGTTCACGTTGACCACCCGGGTCGACGACCTGGTGTCGGCGGTGGAGCGCGGGTTGTCGCCGCTGCGGCGCGTCGGGGTCCGCCCGGAGCGGGTGGGCTTGCTGGTGGGGTTGACCTTGCAGGCCGTCACCGCGCTGTCGATCATCGCGGCGGAGACGCGGGAGGCGCAGCGGGCCCGGAACGCGGACCGGTCGCCGAGCGCGTTCGCCGTCCCGTTCCTGGTCCGCACGCTGCGCCACTCCGACGAGTTGGGTGAAGCCCTCGCCGCGCGCGGAGTCGGGGACGACGAGCCGGCCCGCTGACCGACGAATTCCCCCGCCGCGTGGACGGGGGAATTCGTGCGGAGACGCGAGGCCGGGCTGTTCCGGCGCCGGTTCTCAGCCGCGCACGAGGTCGGTCGGACCTTCCGGATCGTCGGTGGTCGGCGCGCACATCAGCGGGCCCGGGTCACCGTCGGCGGCGTGCTGCATGAGCACGTCGGAGCACTCGGCGGAGGTGTCGTAGTGCCCGATCACCACTTCTTCGGCAAGCGCGGTACCCGCGCCGAGCGCGGAGAAGGCGGCGGTGCACAGGGCCAGGGTGGTCAGCGTCTTGCGCATGCGGGGTTCCTTTCGGGTCGCTTCGTACGTTCACCCCGGACGCTACGGACGAGGTGATCGGGAGCGAGGCGAGGCGCGGCGACGGACCGGGGAACCCCTCGGCGCGCGATTCCGCCAAGGGCAGGAGGAACGGGCAGGCCCTCGGCTGCTGCCACGAGCCGGGCGCGGCGTTCGCGACGTCGGCGGCGATCGGGCGGCCATCGGGCGTTCGGGCGGCGATCGGATGGTCGGCGACGAGCGGGAGCCCGGCGACAACCGGCACATCGGCGACAACCGGGAAATCGGCGGCGACCGGGAAATCGGCGGCGACCGGGAGTCCGGCGATGAGCGGATGTTCGGCGACGACCCGGAGTTCGGCGGCGTGAGTTCCGGCGGCACCACCGCTGATCGGGCGACGCGAAGCGCTGGACCGGGTGATTCCGGCCCAGCGCTTCGCCGCACTCCCCTCGGTGGTCGCGGGGCCCGCCCCGCGGGCTCCACGGCCCCGGTCGCCCCCCTGGGGCGATCGACGCGGCCGGCGGGCGGTCCACCCGCCCCCTCGCGCCGGTCTCCGCAGGTCTCCGCCGCCGGGCACCGAGTGAAGCGCCTCCGGCGCGTCCGCGGGCGCGTCGCTCGGCGTTCGACGGGAGAACCCTCACCGAAGCGCCGGGGCGCTGCTCGAACGGGTCAGGACCGCCCGATGCCGAGCCGTTCGGCGTGCCGCGCCAAGTAGCTCCGCACGTCGTCGGCGGGCGCGTCGGGCAGTCCCCAGATCGCTTCCGCGACACCGCAGTCGGCCCATTCCGCGAGCAGGTCCGGCGTGGGCTTCCGGGTGGCCAGCACGCGGATCTCCGGTGCGCCCGCCCGGCCCGCCTCGGCCCAGGCCGTCCGCAACCGGTCCGCACCGCCGGGCACGTCGGTGTCGGCGGGGGTGGTGATCCAGCCGTCGGCGTGCGCGGCGATCCACGCGAAGGTCTTCGGCCCGGCGCCCGCCCCGATCAGCACCGGGATGCGGGACGGTTTCGGGTAGGCCCAGGACGGCCCGAAGCGCACGAACTCGCCGGAGTACTCGGCCTCCTCCTCGGTCCACAGCGCGCGCATCGCCTCCAGGTGCTCGCGCAGCGCGGTCCGGCGCCGGTGCGCGGGCACCTGGTGGTCGGCGAGCTCGTCGGTGTTCCAGCCGAACCCGGCTCCCAGCACGACCCGGCCGCCGGAGAGCAGGTCGAGCGAGGCGATCGTCTTGGCGAGCGCGATGGGGTCGGATTCGACGGGCAGCGCCACCGCCGTGGCCAGCTCGATCCGGGTGGTGAGCGCGGCGGCCGAGCTCAGGCTCACCCACGGGTCCAGGGTGCGCAGGTAGCGGTCGTCGGGCAGGTCGGCGCCGCCGGTGCCGGGGTGCGCGGCGGTGCGCTTGATCGGGATGTGGGTGTGCTCGGGGACGTAGAAGGTGTCGAACCCGGCCTGCTCGGCCGCCTGCGCGGCCTGGCCCGGGGTGATCCCGCGATCGCTGGTGAACAGCACGATGCCGTGGCGCAACGGACTTCCCCTCTCCCGCGTCGTCGCGTGGAAGGAGCCTGGTGGGGTATCGACCCTAGCAAGCGTTCGGTCGAGCGCCCAAGGACCAGGAGCGGAACCGTTGCGGCACAGGGGAATCCCGAAGGTCGAGCACGCGGACTACGTTCGGCGCGGCGCCCCGGTGACCGGCGCGGACCCGCGCCGCGGGAACCGTCAGCGCCACTGCCCGAGGACGGTCACGGTGCCCGGGTCGACCTCGGTGAACCCGGCGTCGCGGACCGCGGCCACGCCGTCGCGGCGCCACGCCGTCTCCGCGTCGTCACCGGGCAGCAGCCGCGCCCAGGTCGCCGGGTCCGCGGTCCGCACCGAGCAGGGCAGGCCGGCCGCCGACCAGCGTGCCACCTCGTGGGCGCGGCCTTCGCCGTGCAGCAGCGCGGCGAGGAACATGGTGGCGTGCCCGACCTGCGCGGCGGACTTGCCCGCGCTCATCGGCACGTGCGGGTTCAGCCACAGCACCGGCGCGTCCGGGCGCGGCGGGCCCGGTTCGTCGGCGTCGAGTTCGCTGCCGGAGATCTGCAGCCGGGTGAGCTCCTTCGGCATGTCGGCGACGCGCGAGGGCAGGAACGCCCGCACCTCGGCGCCGTCCACCTCGACGGTGCGGCCGGGGAGGTCCTGCACGGCGGCCCAGTGCGCGCCGCGGGCCCGCCGGGACACCTTGCGGATGCGGCCGGAGGTCCAGCGGTGCAGCTGCTCGTGCCACTCCCCGCCGGGCTCGGCCCGCTCGTCCAGGCACACCGCGAGCGCGGCGGAGGCCGCCGCCTCCAGCAGCGCGGTGCGGCCGGGCGGGGTGCCGCGTTCGATGCGCAGCACCATCGGCATCAGCACGACCTCGTCCGGGTCCTCGTCGGAGGTGTCCGCGGTCGCTTCGGTGGGCATCGCCAGCCAGGAGGCGTAGCGGGTGAGCAGGGGGTCGAGCACGTCGGGCACCCCCCGATTGTCCCCTGCTCCCGGGCCGCGGCGGTGGCGACGGATCTCTCATTCCGCGGCGGCCGGCGGCGCGGGCGGACCGTTCGTGCGGGGCGAACGGTCCACCGGCTCCGGGCTCACGCCTCCGCGGTGGCCTTGAGCCGTTGCAGCGTCTTCTCCATCCCGCCCCGGAACGAGGCGGCGAGCTTCTCCTCGCCCCCGGCCAGCCGGTTGAGCGTGTTCACCACGAACTTCTTGCTCTTCGAGGTGTCGCGCTGCTCGGTCACCACGGTGCCGTCCCCGTCCGGGGTGAGCAGGTAGCGCCACACGGTGTCGTGCGCGGTGGTGCGGAAGGAGAACTCGCGGCCGCGTTCGGCGCTCTCGATGACGTTCGGCGTCGGGAAACCGGTCTTGTTGAAGCCGATGAACCTGGCCCCGGCGACGGGTTCCCGCACCTTCCCGCGCCAGCTGCAGCGCCACAGGTCCGGACTCCACTCCGGCATCCGGGTGATGTCGGCGAGCAGGTCCCAGACCTTCTCCGGGGCCGCCTCGATGCGCAAGGACACCTCGTCCACGTCGGTCATCTCCGTTCGACTCGTGATCTCCACCCGTCAACGACCGCGACGCGGACGGGGTTCCGGGTCACGCTTCGAGCGGAACGCGCCGCAGCACGCCGTCCTCGGCGTCGGCGAGTTCCACTTCGGCGCGGGTCACGCCGAGCACGAACAGGATCGCGTCGAGGAACGGGTGGGACAGCGCGGTGTCGGCCACCTCGCGCAGCGCGGGTTTCGCGTTGAACGCGACGCCGAGCCCGGCGGCGGAGAGCATGTCGATGTCGTTGGCGCCGTCGCCGACGGCGACGCACTGCCCGGACGGCACGCCGAACTCGGCGGCGAACCGGCGCAGCGCACGGGCCTTGCCGGGCCGGTCGACGATCTCGCCGATGACGCGGCCGGTGAGCTTGCCGTCGACGACCTCCAGCTCGTTGGCGGCGCTGAAGTCCAGCCCGAGCTCGGCGACGAGGTGGTCGATGATCTGGGTGAACCCGCCGGAGACGACGCCGGTGTGGAACCCGAGCCTGCGCAGGGTGCGCACGGTGGTGCGCGCGCCGGGGGTGAGTTCGAGGTCGGCGGCGACCTCGTCGAGCACGGTGGCGGGCAGCCCTTCGAGCACGGCGACGCGCTCCCGCAGCGACTCGGCGAAGTCCAGTTCGCCGCGCATGGCGCGCTCGGTGACCTCGCGGACCGCTTCTTCGCAGCCGGCCTTGGCGGCGAGCATCTCGATGACCTCGCCCTGGATGAGCGTGGAGTCCACGTCGAACACGACGAGCCGCTTGGCCCGCCGGGTCAGCCCGGCGCGCTCGACGGCCACGTCCACGCCGAGCCCGGCGGACAGGTCGCCCATCTCGGAGGTGAGCAGCGCCCCCATCTCGTCGCTGGAGTCGGGGGCGGTGACCTGCAGTTCGAGCCCGGTGACCGGGTAGTCGGCGACGCGGCGGATGGAGTCGATGTTGACGTTCATCGCGGCGAGTCGGCGCGCGACCTCGGTGAAGCTGCGGGCGGACACCGGGTGCCCGAGCACGACGACGACGTGCGTGGCGGCCCGCTTCGCCGGGTCGCCGTCGGGCGCGCCGATCAGCACGTCCACGGCCATGCCGACGGTGGCCATGGCCTGCTCGACGGCTTCCTGGAGGTGTTCGGCGTCGCCGTCGGTGGAGACCAGCACGCCGAGCACCAGCCGGTCGTGGATGACGACCTGTTCGACGTCGACGATGTCCACCCCGTGCGCGGTGAGGGCGGCGAACAGCACGGAGGTGACCCCCGGCTTGTCCTGCCCGGTCACGGTGATCAGCACGGTGGTGGGTTTCGGCGTGCTCACGGCTGCCGGCACTCCTTTCCGGTCGGGAACACGAGAAACCCCGGCAGACCTGGGGTCTGCCGGGGCTCGTACTTCAGAGCCGACTCACCTTGGCACAGCGGTGCGGTGCGGCGGTAGCGCGCACGTCACGTTGCGCTCCCGCGGTGCCGCCGGTGGGTGCGGTCACTTCTCCCTGGCGTCGCGGTCCCCGCCCTGCTCGGGCGGCGTGACGGCCTGGGCGGCCTTCTCCGAGGGCGCGGCGTGCGCCAGCGGCTTGCCGGTGAGGCCGACGTGCGCTTCGAGGCGCATCCGCTCCGCGACGTGCGGGTAGTGCAGCTCGAACGCCGGGCGCTCGGACCGGATCCGGGGCAGCTCGGTGAAGTTGTGCCGCGGCGGCGGGCAGGACGTGGCCCACTCCAGGGAGTTGCCGTAGCCCCACGGGTCGTCGACGTCGACGATCTCGCCGTACCGGTAGCTCTTGAACACGTTCCACAGGAACGGCAGCATCGAGGCACCGAGGATGAACGCACCCACGGTGGACAGCGTGTTCAGCGCGGTGAAGCCGTCGGATTCCAGGTAGTCCGCGTACCGCCGGACCATGCCCTCGTTGCCCAGCCAGTGCTGCACCAGGAACGTGGTGTGGAAGCCGATGAACGTCAGCCAGAAGTGCAGCTTGCCGAGGCGCTCGTCCATCATGCGGCCGGTCATCTTCGGGAACCAGAAGTAGATCCCGGCGAAGGTCGCGAACACGATGGTGCCGTAGAGCACGTAGTGGAAGTGCGCCACCACGAAGTACGTGTCCGAGACGTGGAAGTCGATCGGCGGGGCGGCCAGCAGCACGCCGGTCAGACCGCCGAACAGGAACGTCACCAGGAACCCGACGCTGAAGATCATCGGCGTTTCGAAGGTCAGCTGGCCGCGCCACATGGTGCCGATCCAGTTGAAGAACTTCATGCCGGTCGGGATGGCGATGAGGAACGTGGTGAACGAGAAGAACGGCAGCAGCACCGCGCCGGTCGCGTACATGTGGTGCGCCCACACCACGACCGACAGCGCCGCGATGCCCAGCGTCGCGTACACCAGGCCGGTGTAGCCGAACAGCGGCTTGCGGCTGAACACCGGGAAGATCTCCGAGACGATGCCGAAGAACGGCAGCGCCACGATGTAGACCTCCGGGTGCCCGAAGAACCAGAACAGGTGCTGCCACAGGATGACGCCGCCGTTGGCGGGGTCGAACACGTGCGCGCCCAGCTGCCGGTCCGCCAGCAGACCCATCAGGGCCGCGGTCAGGATCGGGAACGCCATCAGGATCAGCACGCTGGTGACCAGGATGTTCCAGGTGAAGATGGGCATCCGCCACATCGTCATGCCCGGTGCGCGCAAGCAGACCACGGTGGTGATCATGTTGACCGCACCGAGGATGGTGCCCAGACCGGAGACGGCCAGCCCGGCGACCCAGAAGTCCGCGCCGTGGCCCGGCGAGTGCAGGGCGTCCGAGAGCGGGGTGTAGGCGAACCAGCCGAAGTCCGCGGCACCGCCCGGCAGCAGGAACCCGCTGACGACGACCAGCCCACCGAACAGGTAGAGCCAGTAGCCGAACGCGTTCAGCCGCGGGAACGCGACGTCCGGCGAACCGATCTGCAGCGGCAGGATGTAGTTCGCGAAGCCGAACAGGATCGGCGTCGCGTACAGCAGCAGCATGATCGTGCCGTGCATCGTGAACAGCTGGTTGTACTGCTCCTGGGACAGGAACTGCATCCCGGGAACGGCCAGCTCCCCGCGGATCAGCATCGCCATCAACCCGCCCACGATGAAGAACGCGATCGAGGTGACGAGGTAGAGGATGCCGATCTGCTTGTGGTCGGTGGTGCGGAACATCCGCGCCAGGAACGACCCCTTGACCGTTTGGCGCGCCGGATAGGGGCGCGTGGCTATCGGCTGTGGCGCGACGGCCGTCACGGTGCCTCCTGCACTGTTCCTCGTGATTGCGCGGACCCGCTGGCGGGACCGCCCGACCCGGTCGGGTCGGCGCGTCGGCTGCGACGCGCCCAGGAATCAGGTGGCCTGCGCCCGGCACGATCGCTGCCGTCTGCGGATAGTAGTCCGGCCGCCGCGTGCTCCTGCGGCCGGGCCGTAGCCACCCTAGTCATCGCTTCGCGCAAGGTCACCTGCGGTGAGAGGCAGGCGACACCGCGCGTCGGACACGACGTCGGCGCACCCTGGCGGCAGGGGGCTCCCCGATCGTTAGCCTGGAGCCCGACAGCCCGGCCGCCGACCGGCCGGAGACGATCACCAGCTCGGGAGAGGGCGGACGTGCAGCGAACCTCGTTCGATCGTTCCCCCAGGTCGCGGCCGCGCGACCGGCCGGGGCCGTCCGCGCCGCGAGCCCGGCTGCGGGTGCTCGCCGGGGCCGCGCTGACCTGCGGACTCGTGCTCACCGGCTGCGGCCCCGCGGAACAGCCCGCTCCCCCACCGCCCGCGCCCGCCGCGCCGCGTCCCGTCGAGGACGACGCGACCGACGGGGACGAGGTGTCGGACGACGAGGACCCCGGCGTCGAGGAACCCGAGGACGCCTCGCACACCGGCACCGACCAGGAGTTCGCCCGCCGGTTGCTCGCCCACCACCAGCTGCTGCTGGAGATCAGTTCGCTGGCCCGCGAGTCCGGCGACCCGCGGGCCGCCCGGTTCGCCGAGCGCATCGCACCGGAGCGGCAGGCCGAGGCCGACGAGCTGACCGCTTGGCTCACCGCCGTCGAAGGCGCCCCGTCCGGCAGCGCCCCCGAAGACCTCGTCACCGAGGACGACGAGCAGTCCGGGCTCCCGCACCCCGACTTGGTGGAGCGGTTGCGCACGGCGCGCGGCACCGAGTTCACCGCCCCGTTCAAGCAGGCGGTCTCCGAGCTCTACGGCTGCTCCGAGCAGCTCGCCCAGGCCGAGATGCAGGAAGGTTCCGCCGCGCAGATGCGCGCGCTGGCCGAGCGGGTCCTCGACGAGCACGACGGGGAGCGCGCCGAGCTGGCCGCGCTCTGAGCCCGTGGTGAACGGACCGTTCGTCCGGTCCGGTTGGACGAACGGGCCGTTCGCTGCGCGTTCCTCGTCCCTCCTCCGCCCGAGGCCGGCCTCGCCATGACCGCGGGTGAACGGCCTGTTCGTCCCATCCGCTTGGACGAACGGGCCGTTCACTCGATGCCCTCGCCGCTCCTGGCACCGACGGCTCCCCGCGCACCGGATCCCGGGTGAACGGACCGTTCGTCCCATCCCGTTGGTCAGACGGTCCGTTCACTCCGCATCCAGCGGGGCCACTCGATCACCGGACGTCTCTCGGGTGAACGGACCGTTCGTCCCATCCCGTTGGTCAGACGGTCCGTTCACTCCGCATTCAGCGGGGCGGCGCCGGCGTCTCGGCGATCTCCGGGTGCCCCGGTGAACGGACCGTTCGTCCGGTCCGGTTGGGCGAACGGTCCATTCACTCCACCTCGCTCCGGTGCGGTTCCGCGCGCGTCGCTGGACCTACCGAAAGTAAGCTACTGGCGGTAGGCTACTTCGGAGTAGGTGAAGGTCCGCCCAGGAAATCGGGAGCGCGCATGCCGTCAACGACGCCCGGCAAAGTCGTCCTCATCACCGGTGCCGCCCGCGGCATCGGAGCGCAGACCGCGC
Organism: Saccharopolyspora sp. 7B; assembly: GCF_020177435.1. Taxonomy (NCBI): domain Bacteria; kingdom Bacillati; phylum Actinomycetota; class Actinomycetes; order Pseudonocardiales; family Pseudonocardiaceae; genus Saccharopolyspora; species Saccharopolyspora sp. 7B. The sequence goes on from NZ_JAIUKC010000087.1 coordinate 38,189, forward strand.
GGGAACTCGCCCGACGCGGCGCCACGCTGTCGCTGATCGGACTCGAACCCGACGAGCTCAAGGCCGTCGCCGCCGAACTCGGCGAGGGCCACACCTGGTTCGAGGCCGACGTCACCGACCCCGACTCGCTGCAGACCGCCATCGACGGCACCATCGCGGCCCACGGCCGGCTCGACGCGGTGATCGCCAACGCCGGCATCGCGCCGCTGGGCACCGTGCTCAACGGGGACCCGCACGGGTTCACCAAGACCGTCGACGTGAACCTCAACGGCGTCTTCCACACGGCGCGGCTCGCGTTGCCGCACATCATCGAGCAGCGCGGCTACGTCCTGATCGTGTCCTCGCTGTCGGCGTTCGCGCCGATCGGTGGCATGGCCGCCTACACCGCGAGCAAGGCGGGCGCCGACGCGCTGGCCAGCGCGCTGCACTCCGAGACCCAGCACCTCGGCGTCGCGGTCGGCACCGCGCACCCGTCGTGGATCGACACCGACCTGGTGCGCGACATGAAGACCGACCTGCGCAGCTACAGCGAGATGCGCAAGCGGCTGCCCTGGCCGATGCACGCCACCACCACCGTGGAGAAGTGCGGCACCGCGTTCGCGAACGCCGTGGAGCGCCGCTCGCGCCGGGTGTACGTGCCGCGCTCGATCATGCTGATGCACTGGCTGCGCAACCTGCCGTCCTCGAAGCTCGTCGCCCGGCTGATGGCGCCGTCGCTGCGCAAGATCATGCCGCAGATGGAGGCGGAGGTCGCCGCGCTGGGCCGCTCGTTCAGCGCCCGCAACCAGGCGCTCCAGGGGAAGCCGAAGGACCCGGCCGACAAGAGCTGACCAGAGCTCCATCCGGTGGCGCGCCGCCGGATGGTTCCCGGTGGCCGGGCGGAAGCTGGTGGGGGCCCCCCGCCCACCGAGGTCACCCCGCGCCCTTCGACCTTCGAGTGAACGGCCCGTTCGACCAACCAGATCGGACGGACGGTCCGTTCACCCCTTCCCGTTCGCCGCCCCGAAGCGCCGAGCCCCGAGTGAACGGCCCGTTCGACCAACTAGATCGGACGAACGGTCCGTTCACTCCGGGAATCGTCAGCGGGAGCGGGTCGGCGTCCGGCCCGCGGCGGCCGGGACCGCGCGGCCGGGCGACGAAACCGGGCGGGCGGCGGGGCGCGGAGCCCGGGATTCGGCGCGCATCGCCCGAGGGTCGGCGCCCGCCGCGCGGACCGGGGTGGCGGGGCCGGGCACCGGGTTCGCGGGCAACCGCGGCTGATGCGGGGCCCGGCCGCCCGGTGCCGCGGGCGCTCCGGTGCCGCGTGCGGGCCGGGCGGCGCCGGCGAACCGGTCCGAGGGGCCGCCCTCCGGGACGGCCTCGGGCCGCCGCTCCTGCTCGATCTTCTCGATGATCCGCCACACGGTGGTCTGCGCGTCGTCCGGTTCGGCGCTGCGGTGGTTCGGCCCGGGCAGCTGGGCTTCGGCGCGTCGCCAGCTCGCGCACACGACTACTCCTCCGGCGGCGGCGCCGAGGGTGTTGAGCACGACGTCGTCGGTGGAGGCGACGCGGCCGGGAATGCAGAAGAACTGAATGGTCTCGATGGTGAGCGCGGTCAGCAGTCCGCCGATCACGATCTTGCCGAAGCCGTCGAACCAGCGGACCCGCAGCGGCACGAGCGTCGCCATCGGGATCAGCAGCATCAGGTTCCCGCCGAGCTGCACCCACGGGCGGATGTCACCGGGCGCGGCCCGCAACGCGGTGTAGAGGTCGTTGCCGAGCTCCATCTCCACCCGGTCGGCGATCTCGGGCTGGGGGTAGAAGACGAGGTAGCCGGTGAACAGCACCGCGAACACGAGCAGCGCGTCGATCAGCGGATCGTGCAGCGGGGACACCGATCGGAGCCGGTTGCTGCGCACCGTGCCGGACACGGCGGCGACCAGCACCGCGAGGGGGAACAGGACCGTGAGCGCCGGGACGAACCCGTCGAACGCCATGAAGAGTTGATACATCTCAGCCGCTCTTCCTCTGGTCAAGCCAGAACCGCGAACCAACGTCTGCATCAGGCGGTGCCACTCGGGGCGGCGCTGTTCCCGCGCCGCGGGTGACGACCGCCTGCCGCGCTCGGGGGCGCGGCGGGTCGGCGGTCGACATTGACCGATCAAGAAGGAGGTCGAGAATGTGGCCGGGCATCGCCGCTGGGGTCGATGCCCGGCCACACCGGGATCGTGCTGGGCGTCAGCCCGCTTCGACCTGCAGGAGGTCGGCGATGGTGCCCTGCGGCGCACCCTGGATGACGCCGGTCGAGGCCCCGCTCTGCAGGCCCTTGATCACGTCGGCCGGGGCGGCACCCTGGTTGGCTTCGAGGAACAGCGCACCGGCGCCGGCCACGTGCGGGCTGGCCATCGAGGTGCCGTCCATCGCCTCGGTGCCGCCGCCGGGGACGGTGGAGGTGATGTCGACGCCGGGGGCGTAGCCCTCGACGGTGGCGCCGAAGTTGGTGAACTCGGCGGAGGTGTCGGTCTCGTCGGAGGCCGCCGTGGTGAACACGCCCTCGGCGCTGGCCGGGGAGACGTTCTCGGCGTCCTGCGACTCGTTGCCCGCGGCGACCGCGAGGAACACGCCCTTGTCGACCAGGCCGGTGGCGGCCTCGTCGAGCGCCGGGTCCTTGCTGCCGCCGAGCGACATGTTCGCCACGGACGGGCCGTTCGCGTTCTCCGCGACCCAGTCGAGGCCGGCGATGATGTCGTCGGTGGTGCCGCTGCCGTCGTCGCCGAGGACCTTCACGCCGACCAGCTCGGTGCCGGGCGCGACGCCGTAGGTCTTGGAGCCGATGGTGCCCGCGGTGTGGGTGCCGTGGCCCTGGACGTCGGCACCGTCGCCACCGGTGGCGTCGAAGCCGATGGAGGCGCGGCCTTCGAAGTCGGGGTGGTCGACGGCGAGGCCGGTGTCGATGACGTAGGCGGTGACGCCCTGTCCGGTCTGGGCCGGGGTGTAGCTGTCGTCCAGCGGCAGGTCGGGCTGGTCGATCCGGTCGAGGCCCCAGGACCCGGTGGCCGCGGCGTGCGGGTTCTCCACCTGGATGCGGAAGGACTGCGAGACGCCGTCGACGGCCGGGTTGGCGCGGACGTCGTGCAGCTGCTGCGGGCTCAGGGTCGCCGAGAACCCGTTGAGGGTGTTGTTGTAGACGTGCTTGGTCTGCACGCCGAGCTCCTTGGCGACCTCGGCGGCGTTGGCGCCGTCCTTGAGGTTGACGACGAAGGAGTCGCCGGCACCGGCCGCGTTGGCCGTGTGCATGGTCAGCGGGGCCAGGTCTTCCTGCGGGGCGGCGGCGAGTGCGGGGACCGCTGCGACCACGAGCGCCGCGGCCGACAGACCGGCTCCGGCACCGAACAGCATTTTCTTCACGGGATTCCCTCCGTCACGAACCGACAAGTTTCCCGGCGGACGCACCGCCCGAGGCACTGGAGTCGATTGCTCTAATTGACTCGGATGCCAGGAACGTAACCAGCGGATCGAGCTCGAACAAAGACGTGGCTAGAACCCGCCACCCCTTCTCGACGTGCGGAGATGACGTTCAAGATCTCCATCTTGACAGTCCTCATCTGGCGTTTTCCTGAATGCTGGGAGCGATTCGGGCGAAAGTGCCGAGGGACACGTACCGGGACTTTGCCATCATTCCCACGCCGCGTGCGGCGGCTTTACTGTTCAAGCTGGGAAAGCGCGGGAAAAACGTGGAGGACGGTGGCGATGCCGCAGCTCAGCGACCACTTCCGCCAGCCCCCGCTGCCTCGCCTGCTGAAACACCGCCCGCGCGGCCGATTTCGAGCCCGCCGAGGCGCAGCCCGCCCAGCGCGCCCATCCGGAGCCCGAAAAGACCGATTCGAAGAGCCTGATCACCGTGCGCGTTCATCCGAGCCACCGTAAGTGCACGATTCCCGTCAGGTGAAACGAGGTCGTTCACCGCGAAACAGATCGGACATCCGATCGTCGCCCCCGCGCATTGCATCCGATCACATCGCCGAGCGCAATGCGCGCGCGGCTTTCAACGACGTTTGCGGAACAGCCGCAGCAGCGGGTCGTAGTAGCGGTCCGCGGCGCGCTCCTTCAACGGGATGAGCGCGTTGTCGGTGATCTGGATGTGCTCGGGGCACACGTCGGTGCAGCAGCGGGTGATGTTGCACATGCCGAGCCCGTGCTCGGTGCGCGCCTCCCCGGCGCGGTCGGTGCTGCGGGCGTCCAGCGGGTGCATGTCCAGCTCGGCCTGCCGCATCAGGAACCGCGGCCCGGAGAACGCCTCCTGGTTGTCCTCGTGGTCGCGGATCACGTGGCAGACGTCCTGGCACAGGAAGCATTCGATGCACTTGCGGAACTCCTGCGAGCGCTGCACGTCCACCTGCTGCATCCGGTACTCGCCGGGCGCGAGGCCGGGGGGCGGTTCGAACGCGGGGACCTCGCGGGCCTTGACGTAGTTGAACGAGACGTCGCACACCAGGTCCTTGATCACCGGGAAGGTGTGCAGCGGCGTCACCGTGACGATCTCGTCGGTGGCGAACGTGGACATCCGCGTCATGCACATCAGCTTCGGCTTGCCGTTGACCTCGGCGGAGCAGGAGCCGCACTTGCCCGCCTTGCAGTTCCAGCGCACCGCCAGGTCCGGGCATTCGGTGGCTTGCAGCCGGTGCACGAGGTCGAGCACGACTTCGCCCTCCTCGGCTTCGACGACGTGGTCGCGCAGCTCGCCGCCGTCGGCGTCGCCGTGCCACACGCGAAGGTGCGCCAGGTAGCTCATTCGGCCTCCTCAGCCCGCGAGTTCCTCGTCGGTGAAGTACTTGCGCAGTTCGTCGGCGGCGAACAGCTCCAGCAGGTCGGGGCGCACCGGGGGCTGGCGCTGCTCGTCGACCCGCACCCCGTCCCTGCCGAGGGAGCAGGCCAGCAGGGTGCGGCGCCATTCGGCGACCATGCCGGGGTGGTCGTCGCGGGTGTGCCCGCCGCGGCTCTCGGTGCGCTGCACGGCGGCGCGGGCCACGCATTCGCTGACCAGCAGCATGTTCCGCAGGTCGAGGGCGAGGTGCCAGCCGGGGTTGAACTGCCGGTTGCCCTCGACGGCCAGGTGCCGGGCCCGCCCGTCGAGCTCGCGCAGCCGCCGCAGCGCGTCCCGCACCTGCTCGCCGGTGCGGATGATGCCGACGAGGTCGTTCATCACCTGCTGGAGTTCGGCGTGCAGCGCGTACGGGTTCTCCGCGTCGCCCGCGGCGGGTTCGAAGGGCCGCTCCGCCCGCCGCGCCGCATCGTCCACATCGGACTCGCGCGGTGCGGGCCGTCCCGCGCCGGCCAGGTAGTCGGCGGCGCCGATGCCGGCGCGTCTGCCGAACACCAGCAGGTCGGACAGCGAGTTGCCGCCGAGCCGGTTCGAGCCGTGCATGCCGCCCGCGACCTCACCGGCCGCGAACAGCCCCGGCACCCCGGAAGCCGCGGTGTCCGGGTCGACCTCGACGCCACCCATCACGTAGTGGCAGGTGGGCCCGACCTCCATCATCTCGGCGGTGATGTCGACGTCGGCGAGCTCGCGGAACTGGTGGTGCATCGACGGCAGCCTGCGCCGGATCTCGTCGGGGCTCAGCCGGGTCGCGATGTCCAGGAACACCCCGCCGTGCTCGCTGCCACGCCCCTCTCCGATCTCGGTGTTGATGGCCCGCGCCACCTCGTCGCGCGGCAGCAGTTCCGGCGGCCTGCGGTTGTTCTCGGGGTCCTCGTACCAGCGGTCGGCCTCGTCCTCGGTGTCGGCGTAGGCGTCCTTGAACACCTCGGGGACGTGGTCGAACATGAACCGGCGGCCCGCCGCGTCGCGCAGCACTCCCCCGTCGCCGCGCACGGATTCGGTGACGAGGATGCCCTTCACGCTCGGCGGCCACACCATGCCGGTGGGGTGGAACTGCACGAACTCCATGTTGATCAGCGCGGCTCCGGCGCGCAGCGCCAGCGCGTGGCCGTCGCCGGTGTACTCCCAGGAGTTCGAGGTGACCTTGAAGGACTTGCCGATCCCGCCGGTCGCGAGCACCACGGCGGGTGCCCGGAACAGCAGGTACCGGCCGCTCTCCCGCCAGTAGCCGAACGCCCCGGCGATGCGCCCGTCCGGGGCGTCCTTGAGCAGGTCGGTGATGGTGCACTCGGGGAACACCTTCAGCCGCGCCTCGTGGTCGCCGTGCTCGGCGAAGTCGGCCTGCTGCAGGGACACGACCTTCTGCTGCAGGGTGCGGATGAGTTCCAGCCCGGTGCGGTCGCCGACGTGGGCGAGCCGCGGGTACTGGTGGCCGCCGAAGTTGCGCTGGCTGATCTTGCCGTCGGCGGTGCGGTCGAACAGCGCGCCGTAGGTCTCCAGCTCCCACACGCGTTCCGGCGCTTCCCGCGCGTGCAGCTCCGCCATCCGCCAGTTGTTGAGGAACTTCCCGCCTCGCATGGTGTCCCGGAAGTGCACCTGCCAGTCGTCGTGCGGGTTGGCGTTGCCCATGGACGCGGCGATGCCGCCTTCGGCCATCACGGTGTGCGCCTTGCCGAACAGCGATTTGCACACCACCGCCGTGCGCAGCCCGCGCTCCCGGGTTTCGATGGCCGCGCGGAGCCCCGCGCCGCCCGCGCCGATCACGATCACGTCGTAGTCGTGCTGCTCGATCCGCATCGCGGGCCCTTCAGTTGAACAGTCGGGGGTCGGGGAACGCTCCCGAGGCGAGCAGCAGCACGTACAGGTCCACCAGCGCCACCGAGATCAGCGAGGCCCACGCCAGCTGCATGTGCCGCGCGTTCATCGCGGTCACCTTCGTCCACAGCCAGTACCGCACCGGGTGCTGGGAGAAGTGGTTGATGCGGCCGCCGACGAGGTGCCTGCACGAGTGGCAGGACAGCGTGTACGCCCACAGCAGCAGCACGTTCACCACCATGAGCAGAGTGCCGAGCCCGACGCCGAACCCGCCGTCGGCACCGCGGAACGCGATGGCCGTGTCGTAGGTGAGCACGCCCGCGACGAGCAGCGCCGCGTAGAAGAAGTACCGGTGGAAGTTCTGCAGCACCAGCGGCAGCCGGGTCTCCCCGGTGTAGGTGCGGTGCGGTTCGGCGACCGCGCACGCGGGCGGCGACAGCCAGAACGAGCGGTAGTAGGCCTTGCGGTAGTAGTAGCAGGTCAGCCGGAACCCGAACACGAACGGCAGCACGAACACCGGCGGCGGCAGCAGCGGGCCCAGCGCGGGGAACGGCTGCCCCCAGTGGCTCGAACCGGGGACGCAGGCCGCGCTCAGGCACGGCGAGTAGAACGGCGCCAGGTAGTGGTGCTCGGGCACCCAGTAGGCGGTGTTCATGAAGGTGCGGATCAGGCCGTAGACCAGGAACAGCCCCAGCCCGGTGGCGGTCAGCAGCGGGGCCAGCCACCACCGGTCGGTGCGCCGGGTCCGCGGGTCCGGTGGCCCCGGCGGGTGCGCGGGTTCGGCGCCGAACGGATCGATACCGGGGAGTGCGGACATGGCTGACCTCGTCGTCGGTGTCCGGTGCGGCCTGGTGCGCCTCGATCTCGTGTCGTGCCGGGTCGTTCCGGGCGGGCCCCGGGGCGGCCGGTTCAGTGCGGTTGGCGCCCGCCGACCCCTTCGTCGTCCGCGTCGCGCCACAACGCCGGGTCGTAGGGCGTGTCCGGCACCATCACCGTTTCGCCGCCGGCCATCTCGCGGCGCGGGGCGGGCAGGGCGGACAGCTCGGCAAGGTCGATCTCGAGTCGTTCCACATCGTTGCTCAGGCGGCGCACGGCCGCAGCGTCGCCGTAGCGCGAACGGAGCATGCCCACGCTGCTGCGCAGCTGCCCCAGCACTCGCTGCACATCGGTCAGTTCGGTCGTCGAAGCCATGGGCGAGCACCTCTCGTACGGGTCGTCGCATCGACGTCTCCGAGAGTGCCCTCGGGCGCCGAATGTGACAAGGGCCACATGGTCGACTTCGGGGATTTCCCTCGACCGAGCTCCGCGGCGGACCGGATCCGGGCTCCGCGGGGAACCCGCGGTGACCGGGACGGCCTCAGCCGTCGGCGGGGTCGCGGGTGGTGGCGGTGCCGCCGGGAGCGGTGGTGTCGCGGTGGCCGGTGGTGCCCGCGACGGCGGTTCCGCGCGCGGCGCCCGCACCGGCTCGGGCCGTGGTGCCGTCCCCGGCTCAGACTGCGCCGTCGTCCCCGGTCCGAGCGGTGGTGCCGTCCCCGGCTCCGGCCGGGTCGGCGCCGTCCTCGATGTCCGGGCCGCTGGTGGTGTCCGCGCTCGCGCCGCCGACCGCGTCCCCGTCCTCGGACCGGCAGCGGTCCCGGTAGACGATGACGCCGACGACGGCGAGCACCGCGAAGGTGGGCACGAAGAACGGCACGGCCGTGATGATCGGATGGCTGGCCAGGATCTGCGTGCCCGCGAGGATCACCGCGCAGCCCTCTCCGCCGCGGCTCCGCTCTCGGTCGCTCCGGGCTCGACCGCTTCCGGCTCGATCGCCTCGGGCCGGTCGGCGCCGACGCGCCCGATGCGGTGCGCGCCCCAGCCGAGCGACAGCACGAGGGCCAGCGAGCAGGCCAGCACGACCAGCGAGGCCACCACCCACAGCCAGGACGGCACGTCCTGCTTCGTCTCGCGCTGCAGCACCTGCCACTCGGGCTGGGAGTCGCGGCTGAACTGCGCGTCGGCGGGCACGGCGGGCAGGCCGATGGCCGTGTCGGAGGGCATGTAGACGGGGATCGCGACCTGCGCCCGGCCCTGGTGGAACCGGATCATGGTCTTCCAGGTGCCGTGCAGCGGCATCGGCCGGGTGGTGCGGTAGGTGTCCGGGCCGATCGGCACCAGCCGGTCAACGTGCAGGCCGCCGCCCTGCCAGCCGGTGGTGGTGAGCCAGGTGGCGTCCTGCCCGGTGCCTGGCGGGCTCATCCGGATCACGGCCTGCGCGGTGCGGTCCTGCTGTCCGCCGCGCACGTCGGTGAGGGTGACGTCGGCGCGCACCGGCGGCGCGGTGCCGATCAGCGCGTTCGTCACGGCGAGCGCGATCACCACGAGGGCGCCGCCGAACAGCGGTGCCGAGACCTTCGGCTTCGGCGGCGCGCCGCGCAGCGCCAGCGCCAGCAGCGCGCCGAGCACGCCACCGGGGACGCCGCCCGCGACGGCCATGACGGCGCCTTCGACGGCCATGTCCGCGCTCCACGGCAGCGGGAAAGCGACCTGGGTCCAGGCGTACTCGGACGCGTAGCCGACGGTGCCGATGAGCAGGCCGGCCACCGCGCCGAGCACCAGCGGGCGCCGGACGAGGAACACCGCGGCCAGTTCGACGCAGAGCGCTTCGACGAGGTGCAGCGGGATCGCGGCGAACTCCTCGCCGATGATCGGCCCGACGAACACGGCGACGCCGCCGCGCACCAGCACGTAGAACCCGACGGCGAACAACGCCGCCCCGCGCCCGGCCCACAGCCCCCCCACGACGAGCGCGCACCCGGTCGCGACTGCGATCATGAACGGCTGGTGCACCATGCGGAACTGCTGCACGCCGTAGTCGAACTCCGCCTGGAACACGGAGAGCCCGACCAGGAGCCCGCCGACGGCCATGCCGCGGTGCACGAACCGGGACAGCGCACGCGGTTCGCCGAGGTCGGCGCGGGCCAGCCTGCCTTCGCGCTCCAGCAGCACCACGGCGACCAGGGACAGCCCGGCGCCGCCGATGAGCATCAGGTGCGTCGGCCCCCACAGGGTCACGTCCTGGCCGAAGATGCGGTGCCACACGTCGTCGAGGGGGAAGCCGAGCAGCGCGTAGAACCCGGCGCCGGCCAGCAGCACGCCGCTGATCGGGGCGTGCCAGTCGCGGGTGATGCGCACGGCGGCGCGGCCGACGGGTTCGCCCTTGGGCAGCACCACGGCGAGCATGCCCGCGGCGAACAGCCCGAACAGCCCGATGAGGATCGGGTAGTGCGCGACGTTGGCGAGCGGGCCTTCGTCGCGGCCGTGGGTGATGTGCAGGGAGATGTCCCAGTACATCCCGAGCAGCGCGGTGAGCAGCGAGATCATCGCGAGGATCTGTGGCAGCGCGACCCAGCCGGGCAACCCGCCGGGCAGCACCCGCTGGGAGCGCTCGGCGAGCCGGGCGAGCACCTCGGTGCGCCCGGTGCGGTGCCCGTAGCCGAGCAGGAGCAGCAGCAGGGTGAGCGCGGTGGCGCCGCCGGAGGCGATGAAGATCTGGTCGAGCGCGGCACCTCCCGCGGGCCGCACCTCTTGCGCCAGCAGCGTCGTCCAGGGCTGCTCTGCCGGGGTCGAGTTCATGCGGGTCATGGAACACCAGAAGCTGGACAATGTCATCCCCGAATGTGACATTGATTGTTGTCAACGGCCGGAGTGACCTCGGAAGGACCAACGCCATGACAACGACCTGGCGGCTCATCGGATGCGCGTCGACGGCGGCGGCCCTGCTGCTCTCCGGCTGCGGCGCGCCCGCCCCGCGGCCCGCGGACCGGCCCGCCGCGGAGAACGCCGCCCCCGTCGTGATCGACGCCGAAGTCGCGGGCGGGCAGGTACGCACCGGCACCGCGCGCGTCCCGGTGCCGCTGGGCTCGCAGGTTCGCTACCAGGTGCGCAGCGACCAGCCGGACGAGGCGCACGTGCACGGCTTCGACGAGGCCGTCCAGCTCACCCCCGGGCGGGCCGGGGTCATCGAGTTCACCGCCGACATGCCCGGCGTGTTCGAGGTCGAGCTGCACCACTCCGGGTTGTCGCTGCCCAGCCTGGCAGTCCGGTGAGCACCGCGGTCCTCGCGCACGGCCTCGGCGGCCGCACCGACCTGCCGCTCAACGGCGCTGCGGCCGTCGTCGGCGGCGCGCTCGCCGTCGCCGTCTCGTTCCTCGCGCTCGTCGCGCTGTGGTCGAAGCCGTGGCTGGACCCCGAGGCGGGTCGGCCCGTGCGGTTGCCCGTGCGCCACGACCGGTTGCTCGGCACCGTGCGGATCGCCGTGCTGCTGCTGGCGGTGTTCGTGGTCGCCGTCGGCGCCTTCGGCCCGGCGGAGACGAACCGGAACCTGGCCCCGTGGGTGCTGTTCGTGACGTTCTGGGTGGGGCTCATCCCGGTGAGCGTGCTGTTCGGGCCGGTGTGGCGGGCGGTGAACCCGCTGCGCACCCTGCTGCGGCTGCTGCGGCTGGGACGCGCGCCGCGCCCGCTGCCCCCGCGGCTCGGTTACCGGGTCGCCGCCGCGTGGCTGCTCGGGTTCGTGTGGCTGGAGCTGGTCGCGCCGGACCGCGCCGATCCGCGGCTGGTGACCGCGTTGATCGTCGGCTACGCGGTGGTGAACCTGGCGGCGGCCGCCCGCTACGGTCCGGTGTGGTTCGAGCGCGGCGACGGCTTCGAGGTGTACTCGACGCTGCTGGCCCGGTTCTCCCCGCTGGGCAGGCGGGCCGACGGGACGGTGGTGCTGCGCAACCCGCTGGCCGGGCTGGTGCGCGCCGACCCGGTCCCCGGGCTCGCCGGGCTGGCGTGCGTGCTGATCGGCTCCACCGCGTTCGACGGGTTCACCCGCACCAGCTGGTGGCAGGCGCTGCGCAACGCGTCCGGGCTGCCGGACGTGCTGGTGGGCAGCGGTGGGCTGCTGGTGTGCGTCACCGGGGTGTCGGCGCTGTACTTCGGTTCGATGCGGTGGAGCGCGCGGCTGTCCGGCAGCGCCGAGCCGCCGGCCGCCCGGTTCGCCGCGACGCTGCTGCCGATCGCCGTGGGCTACGGCGTGGCGCACTACTTCTCGTTCTTCGTGATCGAGGGGCAGCAGCCGTTCATCCTGGCCGGTGATCCGTTCGGGACCGGGCTGGACCTGTTCGGCTCGGCCGGGAACGTGCCGGACTACTCGGTGCTCTCACCCGGAGTGGTGGCGATGGTACAGATCAACGCGATCGTGCTCGGCCACATCGCGAGCACCGCCGCCGCGCACGACCAGGCGCTGCGGTTGTTCGACGCGCGCGGCGCGCGGGTCGGCCAGCTGCCGGTGGTGCTGGCGATGGTGTTCCTGACCGGCGTCGGGCTACTCCTGCTGCTGTCCGGTTAGGACGGACGCGGATCAGTCGCCGCCGCCACCACCGCTGTCGCCGCCACCGCCGCCGCTGTCGCCACCGCCGCTGTCACCGCTGCCGGACCCCGAGTCGTGGTGGTGCGCACCGTGCCCGCTCGCGTCCGCGCTGTGGACCACCCAGCCCTGGTCCCCGCCGCTTCCACCGTCACCGCCGGTGCCGCGTCCGCGGGAGACCCGCCTGCCGGAACCCCGCCTGGTGGAGACCACCACGAGGACCACCACGACCGCTGAGACCAGCACGACCAACGCCACGGCCACGACCGCCGCCTCCTCGTTCCCACTCCGGTCCGCTTCTCCGGTTCGAGCGGACCGACCGGAAGTTACCAGCGCGCACCGGCGGCGGGGCCGTTTCCGGGAAACCTGCCCGGAACGCCGCGCTCAGCCGTTCCCCCCACCGCCCCCACCGTCGC